>CAYWCH010000130.1:0-7109 GCA_964456715.1 uncultured Anaerolinea sp.
GCGCGCTGGTGGGTGTGTTCCCGATGAATCACATGGAAGCCCATAAACGGGTGGCGGTATCCTACTTCCGTTCCGGCCTGGTGATGGTGCTGCTTTACAGCATCGCGGTGTTCGTTCAGCCAGCGGGTGCAGTGATCATCCCCAAGGTTTCCAATGTAGCCGGGTTGATTGCTTTCTTCTGTTATGCCGTTTTTCTCTTCACCATGGACACGCACAAGAAAAGTGATGAAGAACCGGACGCCCTGGAGACCGAAACAGAAGAAGAGTGGGTGCGTCCAAAAGTATCCAGACTCACGATTTTGGAATGGGCGATTTCATTTTCAAATTTTCTCTGGTTTTTGATCGTGGCATTATTCGCGCTGCGCTGAGTGGAACCCGGCAATCACATACAGCGTCTACTATTTAGAAATCAACCGGGAGGTGTCACATGAGTAAAAAGATCATGCTTGCAATTGCGGCCATGGTAATCATCGCGGCTCTGACTGCGTGCAGCAGCAAAACCGTGAAAGTGGACGAGTCGATGAACGGTCAGACGATCACCGTCAAAAATGGGGAAACGATCATGGTGTCGTTGACCGGCAATCCGACTACGGGGTTCAACTGGTCAGCTGCTGACCTGGATACCACGATTCTTGCACAGCAGGGCGATGCAGCTTTCAAAGCCGATTCCAACCTGATTGGCGCCGGCGGCATGGTGACGTTGACCTTCAAGGCCGTCGGAACCGGCACAACCACCCTGACGTTGAATTATTTGCGTTCGTGGGAAACCGCTGTAGCGCCACAGAAAGTTTTTTCTGTGACGGTCGTTGTCGAGTGATTGGAACAGCAATCAAGATAAATCAAGTCCCGGAGGTTTTCTCCGGGACTTGATTTTTTTATGGTTGAAATTCTACTCAGTTTTCTTTGTCATTTCAGCGTGGGTCTTGCTTGTGATCGGGTACCAGATCAACAGCGGCAGGGCGGCCAGGAAGGCGACCACAGGGACAATGGCGAAAAAGAGGCGAATGCCCAGCAATGCGTGCGGAGTTTGAACGGCCAGAGTCTCATTGAATCCGTAAATTTTTAATGCCCAACCCATGATATATGCACCGAGCCCGGTGGTGAGTTTGCCGAGCAACGAATTGACACCGAAGTAGATACCTTCATGGCGTTCACCGGTTTTGGCCTGATCCACTTCCACCACGTCCGGGATCATGCTCCAGGGGAAGACGTATTGCGCTGAGAAGCCCATGCCCGCCACGAAGGCGATCACGTAAATCAGGTTGGTCGGGTGGTCAGGCAGGAAGAAGGTGAATAGAATGGCGACACAGGCGATCCCCAGGCCGAGGGCGTATGCCGGACCCTTGTTCATCTTTTTTGACACCAATTGCCAGGGGATGAGGAACAGGCCGATCGTCCCCAGCATCACCAGCATGACCAGGAAGAACTGGTCTCCCATCTTCAACTGGTATGTGACGAAATAGGTGAAGAGACCGGTCAGCAGCGCGAAACTGATACTGATGATGGTGCTCATGATCATGTATTGAACAAAGGGACGGTTCTTGAAAATCTGCACGATCTGCTTCCAGGGCGGCATCTTGGAGGGGACAAGATCGGGATTGGGTTTCTCTTTCACAAATACAGCAGTGACCAGGGTTGTGATCACAGCAACCGCGCCAAAGATGGCACCGGTAGTGCTGTATCCACCGGTCTGGGTCATGCCCGAGCCAATGAACATATCGGCCAGCATCGTGGTCGCTCCGGCACCGAGGATATAGCCGAGCACGGTGAAGATCATGCGGATGGCGATGAGTGAGGTGCGCTCATCGTAATCATAGGTCAATTCCGCAGACATGGCGTAGTAGGGCACACTGACCATGGTCTGGAAGGTATCGACCAACAGGAATGTTCCGAGAACGGCGAGGAAAGCCACTGTCCCTGTTAATCCCTTGGGGAGGGAGAACAAGAGCCAGACGGACATGCCAAAAGGAATGGCGCCAAAAAGCATGAACGGTTTACGGCGTCCCCAGCGCGTCTTGGTTCGGTCCGAGATATATCCCATGATTGGATCATTGATGGCGTCCCATGTGAACTTGCCAACCAGCAATGCTGTGCCGACAGTCACCGAGTCAATACCCAAGACAGTGTTGAAATAGAAGAACAACACAAACTGGATGGCGGCGGTGACCATGGCGATGCCAAAATCTGCCGCACCGTATGCGAACTTGGTTCCGAGAGGTAGTTTCCCGGCGTTCTGTTTACTTTCCATTGGTCTTCCTCCTCAAGTGTTGGTTGGCGAGCTGTAAGAACTCATCTCCACGGACGATGTGTACATGCTTATCTGTGATGCTGGCTGCAAATTGGGCCACATCATCCAGTGTGGTGCGATAGGCAAATAGATGAACACCGATGAAGCGTGGGCGTTTTCGTGAGGTTTCAGCGATTTTTCGCACGCTTTCAAGGAGTTGTTCGGGTTGATCCCAGATCTGTGGGACGACAGGCACTTCATTCGCGATCAAAGGCACGCGGCCCAGGTTCATCTGCGGGGCACGGTTGACAATGGCGTACCCGGCCAGGTAACCCGCCAGACCATCGGAATAGCGGTTAAGCTGCCGCAGCACCCGGCGGGGCGGATCGGCTACATAGGTCGTCACCACAGTTATCCCGGCCTTTTGACAAACGCGATTGGTCTCGCGCAAGTAGGCCGGCAAATTAGGCGCGAGCGGTGGCACAATGTATCCGGCACCGGAAGGCCCAGCCACAAGACAATCAGTGGAGAACGCGCCACGCTGGAACTTTTCGAGAAGCGCCGGTGCCAGTTCCACCAACAGCGGCTGGCATTCCCAGTTGAAGGGAATCTTGCCGCGGTTTTCGCTGTACCAGTTACCCAGTTCGGCGGTGCTCATCATCATCAACTGGTCCCCGTCCGAAAGGGTGAAGGTGATGTAGATTCCTTCCGGGTCGAGGGTGTCTTTGGCAAGGTGCCTGTGCTCGGGTGCACCCAGCGGTTTGACCTGGCTGTGGAAGGAGAAATTCCCGGCCAGATGCGAGGGGACAAGCCGCAGGCCGTTGGCAGAGAGCATGAGCATGAACGAAAGTTCATCGTCGCGTTTGGTGTGCCAGCCGAAAATGGTCGGATAAGCGTCTGACCTCACCGCGCGCTGGATGCGGTCGTTGAGGGCGATCTCCGGGTTACGCTTTGCCATCCAGGCAATACCGAGGCGGCGCAGCAGCCCGTCGAGGTGCAAGGCAAAGAGGAGTTCACGCAGCCAGGTGGGTCCAAAGGCCAGCAGCATCAACAGTGTACTGCCGAGTCCTTTTTCCAGGCTGGAAAGACTGTAGACGAAGATCTTATTCTGCACGACATAATCGAGAAATTCCGGCCGCTGCCAGGCGGGTTCAATGCAGGCGATGAAGCCCGGATTACTTTTGGAAAAGAGTTCATCAAAAGCCCATCCGTACATGGCGGTGCGGTCCGGCCAGCGCTGACGCAGGTCGTGGATGACGGGTAACCCGGTAGTGAAATCTTCGTTGAGCAGGGTGGTTTCAACGGGGAGAAGGTCCTGCTGGGCGGCCAGCATCAGTGCCAGGTTGGCGGTGTCGGGTTCGGCGAAGTCCCATATGACAACGCCCTTGATCAAAGATTGGTGCTTTTTCACCAACTGCGTCAGGTCTTTGACCTTTTCCACCTTGAAGCCATGCTCTTCCTCATAGTATTCAAGGTTGCGCCGGTCCTGGTTGCCGAGCAGGGCGCGGTACTTGCTGTACCACATCTTGTCGTCCATGAAGTCTTCATTGGTACGGCGCGCCAGCGGATCATCATAGATGCCGTACTCCAGAAAGACTTGCGCGCCGTCCCGGTTGGCAAGCCCCTGCAGCGCAGCCGCGCTGACACGGAGAGGGTAGCTCGCATGTGAGACGTCCAATAATTCAACCATATTAGGTTGTGAGGTCTGGGACATGAAATGATTATACGTAAACACCCACTTTTTTCACAAGTGGATTGGTTACCAGAAATTCAATAATCCCCTTCGTTGCAGATTTTGGTTTAACAAGATATGTAATCATCAAAGCATGAAAAAACTTCAGTTTCAATCCTTCAGCGCTTCTACTAGATTCGACCGGAAATTATTCAGTCTGTAAAACCATCTGATTTACTGAAAAATGTTCAATGGAATAGTTCTCAAAAATGGTTTCTGCAACATTTTTTAATAAAATCGTATTACATGAGAATATCCACAAATTAGCGATTTATTGTTGGTGTTCAAAGTTGATCAGGGTTTTTGGAGTTAATGTATCAATGAGATTCCCTTGTACTATTAGTGGTAACCCATGAAGAGAACTTCAAGGGTATTGAATGTCTCATAAAGTCCTTTGATCGTTACGGGCTTATATTGTTGCTTTTTTCAATATAAAACACAGAAGCGGTCACAAACCGCTTCTGTGTGAGTAATTTCGGCTTTAGTCGCCCAGATCCCAAGCTTTGATAAATCCCTGGTAATTGGCAGCAGCTATCCTCGTTCCGTCCGGGGAGAATGCAATTGACGAGACGCCACCATTAAATGCATCCCAGCGAGTGATTTCCTTCCCAGTAGCCAGATCCATGGCCATGATCGAACTGCCACACCCGAGAAGAATAAATGAATTATCAGGACTGATCTGTGCTGCATCGATATAGCATGTGGTCATTTCGTAATAGGCCTTAAGCTCTTGACGGATGAAGTCATAGTAATATAAAAGGCTGTGCCCATTCCTACTTTGGATCTCGGCAATTTTTGTTGAATCCGGTGAGATCGAAATGAGATAGGTGTCAGAATTTCCCCCCGACCAAACGAACCAACCCTTTTCAAAGTCGAAAATTCCTTCATAGTACTTTGGTTTGCCGTCCCCATATGTTGTTCCTGAAACGGCTACAGCAAGATAACGACCATCAAGGGACATTTTATGATAACTCGCATAACTCTCATCCCAGTCCCATGACTTTACTATTTCCTGTTTGTTCAGATCAAAGATTACAAAACGTTGTGACATTGCACCAATATCGAATTGCAATGCCAGAAAAGGCTTACCAGCTGAGTAACCAATGATCTTAACACTGGTGATATTATTGTATGCAATATACTTCCAGTTCATCCTTGCAGCTTCATGCAAGCCACCATCCTCAAGTTTGCTAAGGATGATATTTTCTGCGTCAGCGGAAACCGAATAGAAGTAACCGTCATTGGCCAGGAAATCTCCCCGTGTGGTGCAGTCTACATTCGTATTATTGTGAAGAGTACAGTATTGGTCGGATGTTGTGAATATTAGGGTATTGGCGTCTTCTCCAAAATGCAAACCATAAACATTTTGGATACCCTTATCAAGTTGAAATATTGTTTCTGGTTTGTCTACGTAGATAGGAGTACCGTTATCACCAACCCCGTAAAAGTCCTTATTCCCATCCAGCGGTGAAGTGCTCAAAATTGTCTTTGCTTGAATATCGTAAACCACTACATTTCCATCACCGATCATTGCCAATAACTGACCATTGGGTGAAATCGCAGCATCATTGATTGCACTCATTTCTGAGTAAATTGTGCGGATAAGAGAACCGTCTTCCAAAGAAAGAATATCGACACTTGGTTTTTGAGATCGTCCCGCTGAATACGGTGGATGAATGATTAAAATCTTTTTGCTGTCATCTGAGTATTTCCAAGTTGGATCATCCATCAAATAGTTATCTGGGTTCAATTGAAGAATGGTGTTCCCTTTATCAACACTATTAAAATAGATAAAATTCACTTGGCGCAGAGCGACTATTTTGCCATCTGGAGAAAGGAGAGGAGTATCGCCAGGAAAGCCATTGATCATTTTATTGGTAGCCACGTCGTAGACATCAGATTCACAGGCGGCAAAAACAGCACCAGTATAAGAGCAGCCTTTAACAATGGCTACGCGTGACCAATCAGCAGAGTACGAGATTGGTCCCTCTGAATTGATTTGAAAGAGCATTTCCCCATCAATTGAGTAAATTGATCCCACCTCAGTTAGAAGTCTTTGATTGTCTGCAGAAATGGCTTTGACTATTCCAAACCCATCGAGCTGTTTCACAAGTTCTTTTGGGGAAGTTTTATAAATTCGAATCCATTCAGATGTGCTTACGATAGCCAATGATTTGTCCGGCGAGATCACGAAGGTCCCGGAGGGGGTATCGTACCAATCCAACGTCTCACGTAGTGAAGAGATATTGGTTTCGTTGATCACAACCTTTGATAATGGCATTGGCGTTCCTGCTAGGAGGGGAAAACTTAATGTCGCAGTGGGAGTGGGTATCTGAGTAACAGTAGCAGTTGGGATGGGAGTATCCGAAGCTGCGATGGTTGTTGTAGGTTGTATTGTTGGTGTAGCAACCGTGCAGGATGCAAGCATTAGTGAAATGATACACATATAAAAAATATTTTTCATGAATTCCTCCTAAATCGTTTACAAGTCAATATTCTCTTCCAAATAATTGTTACAGCCAAATGCTTATCCACCCTCTTTGAACTATAAAGGTTAGCCTTTTCTTGCTCGTGAAAATTATAGCATTTGCATTTTTAAAACATAGCTGTTCGGTACTTCAACTTTATTCATTGATCCGGGAAAATGGAAACCGAATTCTCACAAAGCGAATTAGAGGTTGTTATTCCTAGAAGCAACCGACTATTTGTAATGAATCATAAATTGATAAATGAAAGTCGATGAAAATATTGTCGAGCAAATAATTTTCTTGTAATTATTTGTGTAATTTATTGCTTCAGAATACAATCAATAGACGACCTGCTATCAAAATAAATGAGGTTGATTTAGATTTTCCATATCAACTGGGATTAATCAATGGACCATTCTCTTCGTACTCGCTTCGCTAATATCCCCAGGGAACTCGCCCTCTTCGCCATCGCTTCCTTCATGGTCGGCATGGCGGGGAGTCTGGTTGATTCAGTATTTAATAATTATCTGAACGCGACCTACCCGCTCACCGGATTTCAGCGTTCGTTCCTGGAAATGCCGCGCGAACTGCCCGGCTTTCTGGTCGTTTTCGCCGCCGCGGCACTCTGGTTCATCGATAACCGCAGAATGGGTGCCATCTCATTGTTTTTAGCTGCAGCGGG
>CAYWCH010000131.1:0-7074 GCA_964456715.1 uncultured Anaerolinea sp.
ACCGCTGAGCAGTTGAACGAGTACTTAAAAATTTCCGATATCAACCAATTCGATCTGAAGGACTACATTTCAACAAAGCTGTCTGAAGATTGGAATACGGCGCGACCACCTTCACCAATGATCTATGAGTTTCAGCAGTTCCAGTTAGTCGAGACCGACGCTTTTTATCGGAGATTCTATTCGGCAGTCAAGGAATATGGCGAGCAAAATGGTCGGCATATCTTGTTTGCAATTTCAATCGGCGAATATGGCCTTCAGAGACTGCCAACAGATTATCTCGATGACTACATAACAGGCGAGGAGTTTTACTTTTCCGCTAACTCTAGGCCGGCACGCGCTTCTACCAGAAACAAATTAATGGAAGGTTTTGCACCTTATCGGATTGTCCTTGTTGAAATCGAAAATGAGGTTGGGTATATACCCCTGGAAACTGATGATCTTTTCAAATACATTTTCGCGGATATATACTCTTCAGGTGGAAGAATGATCGTTGAGGAAGGCACATTCCTGACCATGTACCGTGACGGTAGTTATGTTCAGGAAAGTGATTCCATCAAATATGATGTAGATGAAGCAGCAAAGTACGTGAATT
This sequence comes from uncultured Anaerolinea sp., assembly GCA_964456715.1. GTDB lineage: Bacteria > Chloroflexota > Anaerolineae > Anaerolineales > Anaerolineaceae > UBA6107. Next base: position 593 of record CAYWCH010000131.1, read on the forward strand.
TTGCGGTGGACCACAAGGATCTGTTCAACCTCGAAGAACCAGCCACTGTTGCTGTGGTCAGATCTGAAGCATCGATCAAAGGTGGAAGTTGGGCGATGCCGGTGGAAGAGCGCAATATTTGGACTATGCTAGATGTGGGCGGCGTAGCTGATATGTTGTTGAATTTGAATATCCCCTTCAAGATGTTGTATTCAGGAGATGAAGACCTCTTCATGGACCGTTTGACATTGGATGAACTGCAGCAATATGAGGTTGTGATTTTTCCAGCAGTATTCATGTTGTCAGACGAAGAGGTTGATACGGTGATCCAATATGTAAATGAGGGCGGCAGGGTATTGATGATCAGCGATTTCGCGACGCATGACCTTTATGGTCATTTGGCAACTCGAAACGAGATTACTCCCTACCGCAACGCGGGCCAATATACTGTAGGCAACGGAATTTGGTTGACAGTCGCCTCAAACCTGGGAGAAGAATATCTGACCAGCGATGACTACACAACCCTTCTTCCAACCAACCGAGTAAGTAATGACCCGATCTTGATGGAGTTTCAAACAAACATCAACAAGCTACACCAACCAGAGATCATAACCGATGCACCGGCTACGGTAAACATCCGCCGTTATGGAGATACAGATCGAATGGTGCTGCACATTGTAAATTATGATTTTAATGAGACAAAGGATGAATTTACTCCAACTGGTGATATTTCGATTTCTGTAGATACTGAAGGACTCACCATTTCCCAAGCCAATCTCTACGATTTTGAAACCGGTACTATTCAGAATATTCCTGTTGCCATGAAAGAGGGACAGGCGGTATTCACAGTTCCAAGTGTGTATGCGTATTCGATTGTGGAGTTATTACCTTGATTCTAGTGCAATAAAAAAAAAAACAGGGCGCTAATTTGGCGCCCTGGTTTTGGTGATCATCAAGATTCGTCGATTTCTACCCACTTTATCCAAAAACGAGGGATCAGAAATGCTATCAGCAACCCAAGGGAAGCGATGGGCGCAAGCGCAAACATCGAGAATCTTCCCAGTCAGACATATTAAGCAATGGTTTTTCAGGTTATGTGTAGGTGTAGAAATGTAGGCAAGGTATCTGTTCTCGTAAAAAAAGAAATACTCTCGGAATTTTCCACTTGCAACAAAATAAAAAAATCCCTAACAGAAAAACAACAATCTGAAATATTTTTCCAGCTACGTTACAGCTACGACAAAAGACCAGGCGGATTTTATGGATAAAATGCTCTCTTTATCCCCCATATCTTGTACATATATGACGTAATAGCCCACATACACGTATAGAACATTCGTTCTATGGGCTTCGAAAAAGTAGGTTGGGAGTCCCCAAAAGGGGATATTAATTCCCTGGCCTGCGGCCAGTGCAGGCGAGCCTACCCACCCTTGCGAATTCGCGGCTTTCGCGCCATGGTCTTGATGGTGCACCCCCGAGTTTATCGTGCGAGAGGGGTAAGGGCGCTGCACAAGGAGTATCTACTGTAGGGCGAATTAACTTTTATCAGCCAAAAACTGGCACATGTTGCCCCAAATGAATGATCGGGGTTCTATTGAAATTTGTGTGCAAACTTGATTTATTGATCGGATTCTCATTCCTCGAAGCCCCATCTCACGAAGATCATTCTAGATGCAGCCATTAAGAACAGCGCGTAGAAAACTTAAACCGCAGCCCGGGAGCGCAAACCCGCAAAACTACGAGTGCAGGCAAACCACAACGGCGAGTACTCCCTGCCCAGCACGATCTCACCGTCCGGGTTCACCACCTGGCGAACACTTCCCAACACATCATCCAGGAAGTAGCCTGTGGTATCGTCACTAATTTGAGCTATGCGGTTGTAGCCGTAGGTATACAGGTTCTCCCCATCGCTCAGCACCTGGCTCAGCCCGCCGGCGATATCCTGGGTATAGTAAGTGGTGCTCGACACCTGGGCCGGGTAGTTCATGGTATATTCCTTCAGCAGGTCCCCCAGACCATCGTACTCATACGTATATACATTGTACGTCGAAATGTCGTAGGCATACACCAGGCGGTCGGCGGAATCGTAACTGTAGTTCTTGCTGCCGTCGTAACGCAGGTTGCCATATTGATCGTACGAATAGTTGACTCCATTCACCGACTGGAGTTGGTTGTTTGCCAGGTAGGTGTAGGTGTCGGTACCTTCTGGGGTGGTCTGGCTGAGACGGTTGCCCACCGCGTCGTAGCTGTAGCTGTACGATTTGCCGCTGTCGTAGCTGGCTGCGATGAGCCGTCCGAGCGGATCATAGGTGTAGGTGATGGTCTGCTGCACGGTATCCTGCTGGATGCCCAGGGTGACGACGGTGGCTGCGGTGCAGGCGGGTATGCTGCAGTGGTTCTCTTCCGCGCTGTAGAACTGCAAACCGAACTGGTCGGCCCTGAAGCGGTAATCTCCGGCCGGCAGCCGCAGATGTGAAATATCACAAACCTATAATAGTGGAAAAAGAATTTGAACGATTACCCTCGTATTATCAATTCGTATTTCCTTTACAAAATTCTCCCTTGAATTTTGATTTGAATTTGCCCTAATTTTCGTTTGACAATTTCTTGGATCTAGTAGTATTGAGAATTGACAAATATCTACTGAAGGGCCAAAAATATTTTCGACAATACTCCATAACTTATGCAGGTCTAAAACAATATTTTCAACATCGATTACATCATAGTTATTGCATATTTTTTCTTTATCATTGTTTACCCAATTCATTGAAATTGTTCGTAATGTAGAATTCTCCATTCTTATGCTTAAGTTAACTGATTTTACTAAAATCCCATTTTCTGCGATCAAATTATTAAATTGATCATATATTGATGAAAACAATGCAAGAACAGTCATTAGTCAGCCTCTATATAATTCCAAAAAAAGATTAAGGTAGAACAAAAATTATTGGTGAATTGGCGCAATATTGCATGAACTTATAGATTAATGCTAAAGTAGTGACTACTACAATTGGAAGTACAATTTCGTTTGTATCTAAAAATGGAGAATATGCAGGCTGTAATCCTGGGCTCATTTTTGGAGACCAATTTTGTCGTACATTTCTATCGGAGTATTTCATCGAATCAGGAATGAATAAAGGAATATCATCTGGAACTTGACTTGGATTCTTATATTTCCACCATAGAATAATTCCTGGGCTTACTTGGCCAGCCCATATTTGATATTGACCTGTTTCATCAGTTCCAACAAAAAATTCACTATTAATCGAATACCCTTCAATCCAAATCACTGGATTGTAATTCCAATCATAAGGTAAACCTATCGGGTCTGTCCCTTTCAGAAGGCCATTAATTTGTGCATCTTCTAGATAAATTATCCGTTGGGATAATTCAAGTATTGCTTGGTTTTCATCTGCCCAAGGTTTAATCTCCCAGATTTCACCAGATTGAGAATCGAGCAAATCAACTTTTGTCATTAATGGGGGTATTGGGTATTCCGCTTGCATTAATTCTTCATTTCCAAACATGACCATAGCTTGAATTCTTGTGTGAATGTTTTGACTTTGGTATCTCAACAACGATGAATCATACAATGCTTCTCCAGGACCCCACCAGTAAAATCCACTAGGATCAATCCTACTTATTGGATTTCCATCGACATAACTCCACTTATTTGTGGACATCGGGTTAAGGTAATCTCCCGCCCAACTATCTCTGGTGATGAAGCGTCCGGTGCCGGGGTCGTAGAACCTGGCACGCAAGTTCACCAGGCCAGTGCCGTCGGTGAGTTCCCCCGTATATCCAAAATCAGTATCAAAGTCACCGGTGCTGGAGATGGTTTCACCATAAGGCGAATACTCTCTGCCGAGCACGATCTCACTGTCCGCGTCGACCACCTGGCGGACACTCCCCAACACATCATCCAGGAAGTAACCCGTGGTGTCATCATTCACCTGTGCAATGCGGTTGTAGCCGTAGGTATACAGATTCTCCCCGTCGCTCAGCACCTGACTTAAACCGCCGGCGATATCCTGGGTGTAGTAGGTGGTGCTCGACTTTTGGGTGGGGTAGTTCATGGCAGTTATCAATTAATCGATTAACCACACAATTGAAATTAATAATCCTTTTCAATCAGATATTATTCTTATGAGAATCCACCTTGGATAATTCAATTTTTAGCATTGAAAATTTTTTTAGTAACCACCAATTATTCAACGTACAATGATCAACTTTATGGCCAAATCCCTTTAGGCGTTTCTATACATTCTGAAGCATTTGGATTTAGATAAATATTATAAAAATCTTCAATGCTCAATTCCGAGGCTTCGCCGATCTCTTTTAGCTGATTTGTAGAATCGGGACTTATTGTCCATGCTTCTATATCTTGATCAGGCATAATCCTATCTGCTGAAAATAAAGATAAACTTGGGTAGATTTTTTGTGGACATCCTAAAAGAATATCTCCTTGTTCTTGAGCATCCATTTCAAAAAAAGCAATGAAATGATTATCTGGGTAATAAAGTATTACACGAAAAGGCCAGGGATAAAATGGTGCATTACTATAAGTTTGGAGAAATACCTTCCCGGGTTGCCCATAATCTTCAAGTAGATTATGCAATTGGAAATTATCAGGTATTTTATATCCAAACTCAATCGATGAGATAATACCATTACTGACATTAAATAATGCACCGGCCCCGTCTGGATAACCTGGAATTTCATAATGTACTGAGTAATTGGTAGCATAATAATAATTCTTTCCATCTTCCGAAAAAATACCTCCCTCTCCTTGTTCGATACTGGACACAAAAGTAGCTAGAAATTGTTTGGCTTCTATCCAGGTAGTACCACCAGGAGTTAAACCCCACCAACATGGTAATCGACAATTCCCATTATTCTTTATCAAATCGAGTACCAATTTACCAGCATCCTGTTTTGAGAGCGTTGGATTAGGCGTCCAGGTGATAGTTTGGGTGGGAACGACTGTAAACGTTGGTGTAACCGTATGTGTTTGCGTAACAATAGATGAAGGCGTCGCCTTTTCCTCAGAAGTTGATGACTCAAGGAAAAATGTTGATTCACCTTCAACAGTTTCTGTTGTGTTATCAATTCCGGAGTTCTTCGATTGTAAAGAATGTATCCAACACCCGGAAGTAAGGAACATTATTGCTACCAAAAGAATAATTCTTTTTTTCATAATAAATCCTTATCTGCGAAATACGATATCAAGGATCCAACCAGGCATGTGTTGGTTCATATAACCCGCTCTTTTCTGGGCTGTCACAGTGAGCAAATTATTAGTACCCACCTCCCATTTGTTATAGACCCAACCAATAAACATATCGGCAAATATCTCTCCGTTTGTTACATAAGGACTATATTGCCAGGAAAGTTGCCCTCCGTAAAACCCTGCATATTTTTCTTCTGAAAAAGCAGACGTATCACGCGTAATTAGATTAACAGGTAAGCCATCTCGCCCTGCTTTATATCCGATTGTCTCAACCATGGCATTTTCAAAAGCATGACCTACTTCATGCACAATGAACCTGGGATTATTGCTAACATTTGCTTCGGTTGCATTGCTATAAACAAGTATCTTTCTTGATGATGGCGTATAACCCCAATACCTGGCTTCTGGGTCCCTATTCGCCTGTTGGGTGGTTTCAGCAAGTCTGATAAAAGTGATTTGTCCGCCATGAACTGTGAGAAATATTTCAGATGCAGATTTTGATTCAATTTCGTTTAATAGAATATCATAATCGCTACAATGCTCCTCCCTGAGTAATCTTCTTAATTCGTATTTAAGTGCCCTTGCATAAGCGTGTGCGACATCATCCAGGGCCGACTCAACTATTGTTCTTTCTGTAAAGCCCCAACCAGGTGAATAATATGTCTTTGTTTCTCCAGGTTCTCCATTGGGTTTTATATCACTGGTATAAGGATCACCCTTTTTAAAAATGGCCATTACAGCATTTTCACCGCTAGGATCCGTGTATCTCATCGGATTGGAATTGGCATACAGCCATTTGACCAAAGTAGATGGCATATTGTAGTCTCCCGCCCACGTGTCTCTGGTGAGGAAGCGTCCAATACCGGGGTCGTAGAACCTGGCACGCAGGTTCACAAGCCTAGTGCCATCGGTGAGTTCACCGGTATATCCGAAGTCGGTGTCAAAGTCACCCGTGCTGGAGATGGTCTCTCCATAAGGCGAGTACTCCCTGCCCAGCACGATCTCGCCGTCCGAGTCCACGACCTGCCTTACCGAGCCAAGGATATCATCCAGGAAATATCCCATAGTATCGTCATTCACTTGCGCGATGCGGTTGTAGCCATAGGTATACAGGTTCTCCCCATCGCTCAGAACCTGGCTCAAGCCTCCGGCGATATCCTGGGTGTAGTAAGTGGTGCTCGACTTTTGGGTCGGGTAGTTCATGGTGTACCCCTTCATCAGGTCCCCCAGACCATCGTACTCATACGTATATACATTGTACGTCGAAATGTCG
>CAYWCH010000132.1:0-7056 GCA_964456715.1 uncultured Anaerolinea sp.
CCGCGCGACAACGAGAAGCTGCTGGAGACCTTAAAACACCTTCGTGACCAGGGGAACAGTGTATTGATTGTTGAACATGATGAGGAAACCATCCGCTCGGCGGATTGGATCCTGGATCTTGGTCCAGGTGCAGGGGAGCATGGCGGCGAGGTGGTGGCAGAGGGGACGGTTGAGGATATCCTGGCCCATCCAAAGAGCCTGACCGGCGCCTACCTCTCAGGCCGAAAACAGGTACCCATGCCGAAGAAGTTGCACCCGCGCAATGGTAAAATGCTCAAGATCATCGGCGCTACTGAAAATAACTTAAAGAACCTGACTGTCGAGATCCCGCTGGGACAATTCGTTTGCATCACCGGGGTTTCGGGTTCGGGCAAATCCACGCTGATGGTGGATGTGCTCTATAACCTTTTAGCCAAAGAGCTTAACCGCGCCCATACCCAACCCGGCCGGTTCGAAAAGATCGAAGGGTTGGAGTATCTCGACAAAGTGATCAACATCGACCAATCCCCGATTGGCCGTACACCCCGGTCGAACCCTGGGACGTATACCGGCATGTTCGATGAGATCCGTAAGTTGTATGCCGGTCTGCCCGAAAGTAAAATGCGCGGGTACAACGCTGGACGTTTCTCATTTAATATTCATGGTGGACGCTGCGAAGCCTGCCAGGGGCAGGGGCAATTACGCATCGAGATGCAGTTCCTGCCGGACGTTTACGTACCGTGCGATGTTTGCCATGGCGCGCGGTTTAACCACGAGACCTTGCAAATCAAATTCAAGGGATTGTCCATCGCTGATTTGCTTGACACAACCGTCGAAAAAGCACTGGATTTCTTCACGAACATTCCATCGATCCAATCCAAACTGCAGGTATTAAAGGAAGTTGGTCTGGGGTACATCAAAATCGGGCAACCGGCCACGACCCTTTCCGGAGGGGAAGCGCAGCGTGTCAAATTGGCCAAAGAACTCTCCAAGCGGGCAACCGGCAGAACGCTTTACGTATTGGATGAGCCTTCGGTTGGCTTGCATGCCGCTGATGTGCATATGTTAATCGACGTGCTGCAGCGTCTGGTGGATGCCGGGAACTCGGTGCTGATCATCGAACACAACCTGGATATTATCAAGGTGGCAGATTACATCATCGATCTTGGCCCTGAAGGCGGAGATCGAGGTGGTGAGTTGATCGCCTGCGGTACGCCGAAGCATATTTGTGAAGTTGAAAACTCGTTTACCGGGAAATTCTTACAGGATTATTTGGAATTACATCATCAAAAATTAACGTAAGAAGGTATCAATAAAAAATGAATCCCCGTTCGTTTGAGCGGGGATTCATTCGATTAATGCTTTCGAATAAGCCGAATGATCAACAACAAAAGTACTGCTCCACCAAAAGCGACCAGGAGGGAGATCAGGTTCAATCCTGTGACCGCCACGCCGAGATGAAGGAAGTCGGCGATCCAACCACCCAAAAGAGCACCAACGACACCGATGATCAAATTGCTGATCAGACCAGAGCCGCGTCCTTTGACCACTTTGCTGGCCAACCAACCTGCGATCAGGCCAATAACGATCCAAGCGCCAATATTCATTTCTTAACCTCCAAAAAAGTTATATTAATATTATAGCAGTTTCGAATTTGGTGTTTATACGATTCCCTTAAAAGTTTATCTGGTTTTCATCCATTTCACAGCCATTTCCAAGGGAATTTCCGTATCATCAGTATTGTATTGGAAGCTTGGTACCCAATTAATGCCCACTCCTTTTAGGTTTAAAGCAATTCTCCGGCGTTCTCCTCCGCCGGTGAATCCATTATACTAATTGGTCGATAAAAGAGACTCGATGGCAGGAGCAATTGCGAGGGGTTTGACGGTGGGTTCATATCTCTCAATGAAATTTCCTTCGCGATCGATCAAGAATTTTGTGAAATTCCATTTGATGGCATCACCCAACAAGGATTTCTTTTGGTAACGCAAAAATTTAAACAGCGGGTGAGCGGATTTCCCGTTTACATCCACCTTGCCAAATACCGGAAAGGTTACCCCATAATTGACTTTGCAGAAGGTTTGAATCTCATCATCTGTACCGGGTTCCTGGTGGTTGAATTGATCACAAGGGAAGGCGAGGATCTCTAATCCCTTCGCTTGATATTGCTCATACAGTTTCTGCAGGTCTTCATATTGGGGAGTGAATCCACATTTACTGGCAGTATTGACGATAAGAAGAACCTTCCCTTTGAAATCCTCAAGAGATCGTTCTGCCCCTGCGGCTGTCTTGATCTTGTATTCGTAGATTGACATATCTTCCTCCATCTTTATGACTATGATTTTAGCAATATTCCGCACAAAGTTCCATTCATAGAACCGAAAGCTTATACAAAAAAATCCAGTGAGATCACTGGATTATTTTTAGTTGAATCAAGAATTAATCTTTGCCGGTGTTACCGTTAACCGCCCGACCCATCCCGATATACTTGAAGCCTAACTTTTTCATCGTTTCTGCGTCCCAAAGATTTCGACCATCAAGCAAAACGGGGGTTTTCATCGCGTCATGAATTTTTGTGAAATCAAGCTGCGAAAACTCATTCCACTGTGTGGCAAGGATGAGGGCGTCTGCGTTTTGAGCTACGGCATATGAATTATCGCATATTTCAACATGCGAAAAAACTTTTGCCGCGTTTTCCATAGCCTGTGGATCATAAGCGCGAATGTGGGCGCCTTCATTCTGCAGCAAGTGGATGATCTCGATGGCTGGGGCGTCGCGGATATCATCAGTATTGGGTTTAAAGGAGATTCCCAAAACACCGATGGTTTTACCCTGCAGGCTGCCCAGAGCTTTGCGCAGTTTCATCACGGCACGGCGGCGCTGGTTGCGGTTGATTTCCATCACAGCCTGCAGCAATTGTGGGTGAGTGCCGTGCAAGACCGCCATGTGTTCAAGCGCTTTCACGTCTTTCGGAAAACACGATCCACCCCAACCCAAACCGGCATCCAGGAAACTGGGTCCGATGCGTTTGTCCAGACCCATTCCGCGTGCCACTTCCGTAACATCGGCACCCAGTTCTTCGCATATATTGGCGATTTCATTAATAAATGAGATGCGGGTGGCAAGAAACGCGTTGGATGCGTATTTCACCATTTCTGCCGTGCGCAGATCAGTGATCATAATGGTGCATCGAAGTGGTTGGTAAAGCGTGGCTACTTTTTGTGCGGCTTCCTTGTGCATACTGCCCAGAACAACCCGGTCGGGAATCATGAAATCATTGATCGCGGATCCCTCACGGAGGAATTCGGGATTTGACACTACGCTGAAATCAAGGGGACGATCTCCCCGCTTTTGTTTGATCACATCTGCCACCCAATCGCCGGTGCCGACGGGAACGGTTGATTTGTTGATGACAATGATCGGCCAATCGACATTGTCAGCAATGGCTTCTGCAGCAGCGCGGACGTATTGCAGATCGGCTTCTCCATCGTTTCCGGAGGGCGTCCCGACTGCGATAAATGCATATTCTGCATTTGCCAGAGCTTCAGGGTAATCCGTGCTGAAGCGTAACCTGCCAGCTTCAACGTTACGTTCGACAAGCTGTTCAAGGCCGGGTTCGTAAATTGGCATTTGGCCCTGATTTAGCTTATCGATACGGGTATGATCCACATCCAGACAGGTAACATCGTTGCCAAGGTCCGCGAAACATGTTCCGGTAACCAGACCAACATACCCGGTGCCTACAACGCACAATTTACTCATAAATTCACTCCAATGGACATACTGGTTTCTTTTCCGGTAATTCTACCATGAGGCTGGCTACATTCTTTCGGGGTTTACGATTCCTTATCAGGGAGATCAAATTCGCCTACGATTGTATAATAATATCAAATATGCTTGTGAAAGGATGACCTATGCCTGCGAGAGTGATCGATGGTAAAGCAATAGCAGAACAAATCCGTGCAGAAGTGGCTGAGAGCGTTGAAAAGCGAGTGAGGTCCGGCAAACCCCGTCCCGGTTTGGCAACCGTTCTGGTGGGGGAAAATCCGGCTTCACAATCATATGTAAAATCGAAACAAAAGGCTTGCGCCGAAGTTGGAATTGAGTCGTTCGGGCATGACTTGCCAGAAAACGCCAGTCAGAAGGAAGTGGAAAACCTTGTGACTGAACTGAACAAAGATCCTCGTGTGAATGGCATTCTGGTTCAGTTACCTCTACCCAAGGGGTTGATCGAAGAGGATGTCCTAAAACTGATTTCCATTGAAAAAGACGTGGATGGTTTTCATCCGGTCAATATCGGCCGGTTGGCACAAAAAGGCCGGGATCCAATGTTCGTGCCATGTACGCCGGCGGGGGTGATATACATGCTCAACCGTGAACTCCCCACTCTCGAAGGGGTCAATGCGGTTGTTTTAGGGAGATCGAATATCGTAGGTATGCCTGTGGCGTTGTTGCTGGTGCGCGCCAATGCCACTGTCACCATTTGCCATTCGCGGACAAAAGACCTGGCGGACGTTGTTCGCAAAGCCGATGTGTTGGTGGCCGCGGTCGGAAGAGCAGAGATGGTGCGGGGCGATTGGATCAAACCCGGAGCGGTAGTGATCGATGTGGGGATCAACCGAGTGGACGACGCCAGTCGACCGAAGGGGTATAAATTAGTGGGAGACGTGGCTTTCGATGAAGCTGCCCAGGTGGCCGGAGCGATCACACCAGTCCCCGGAGGCGTTGGACCAATGACGATTGCCATGCTGCTGAGAAGCACACTGCATGCTGCTGAGCTTGCAGACAAATAGCAAAAACACACGGCAGGTACCTTCACCTGCCGTTTTTGATTCGATTTTTGGTTCTACTTGTTGTCTGACAATTGACATTTTTAAAAAATGTGTTAAACTGGAAAGATAATTGTCTGACAAATATATCCATTAAGAACTCGACCATTTTCCACAGGATTAATCTAGATGACCACTTTACTCATCAAAAACGCCCAATTGCTGGTGACGATGGATGACCACCGCCGGGAAATTCCGGATGGTGGTCTTTTTATTCGGGATGGGTTTATTGAATTGGTCGGTAAGACTGCTGAATTGCCGGATACCGCAGACGAAGTGATCGATCTGGCAGGGCATATCGTTCTGCCGGGCCTGGTAAATACCCATCATCATTTCTACCAGACGTTAACACGGGCGGTTCCGGCTGCGCAAAACGCCAACCTGTTCAACTGGCTGACTACTCTCTATCCCATTTGGGCGCGCATGACCCCGGATGACATCCGCATCTCAACCAAGACTGCCTTGGCTGAGCTGGCGATTTCGGGTTGCACGACAGCTTCTGATCATCTTTATCTGTTCCCCAACGGCTCCAAACTGGATGACGAGATCGAGGCTGCAGCAGAATTGGGGATACGACTGCATGCTTCCCGCGGCTCGATGAGCCTGGGGCAGAGCAAGGGTGGGTTACCCCCGGATAGCGTGGTAGATTCAGAGGAGAAAATCCTTGAAGACAGCGAGCGGTTGATCCGTAAATATCATGATCCGAAACCCGGCGCGATGGTACAGATCGTCCTAGCACCGTGTTCACCGTTTAGCGTTACCGGTGAGCTAATGAAAGAATCCGCCAAAATGGCGCGAAAATATAGCGTTCACCTGCATACCCATCTGGCTGAGACCGAAGATGAGGAGCAATTTACAATCGAAAAATTCGGGTACAAACCCGTAGCCTACATGCAATCGGTGGACTGGGTGGGTGAGGATGTTTGGTTTGCCCACTCGGTGCATGTTTCAAAAGAAGAGGTCGAAGTTTATGCCCGTGAAGGCTGTGGCGTGGCGCATTGTCCATCTTCCAATATGAGGCTGGCTTCGGGTATCGCGCCGTTGCGTGAGTTCATGAAAGCCGGAGTAAAGGTGGGTCTGGGAGTGGATGGATCGGCCAGTAATGATGGGTCTCACCTTTTGGCAGAAGCACGTCAGGCAATGCTTCTGGCCCGGCTGCGTGCCGGTCTGGAAGGCGCATCGTTGTCCTCAACGGGCGGCGAAATTCTCACCGCCAGGCAGGCACTGGAACTGGCCACACGCGGAGGAGCGAGCGTACTTGGACGCAAAGATATTGGTTCACTCGAAGTTGGCAAATGCGCTGATTTTGTTGCGATCAACCTCAACCGGTTGGACTATGCCGGGGCATTGCACGATCCGTTAGCAGCAGTTGTCTTCTGCCAAACACAGGGAGTCGATCTGAACGTAGTCCATGGCAAAACAGTTGTCAGAGGCGGTAAATTGGTAGGTTTGGATGTGCCGGTACACATCGAGAAGCATAACCGGGCTGCCCGAAGGTTGCTCGAAGGATGATCATGAAATTCATCTCACTTTTGGATCAGGGGAAGGCGCTCTAGATGGGAATGGATTCCTTCTGGCTTCAAAACGCACGTGAACTGGTGGATTGCGCCATGGGGCGTTTACAAGCCGACCTGGTAATTCGTAACGGTAAGTGGGTTTGCGTTCAAACGGGTGAGGTTATCCCCGGAACGGACATTGCCATCCGCAGCGGACGGATCGCGTATGTGGGTGAAGATGCCAGCCACACGATTGGCAAACAGACGCGTGTGGTCGACGCCAGAGGGAAGTACCTGGTGCCCGGGCTGTTGGATGGTCACATGCATGTGGAATCGGGCATGGTAACCGTCACTGAGTTTGTTGCCGCGGTCGTTCCGCATGGCACCACCGGTATGTTCATCGATCCACACGAGATCGCCAACGTTTTTGGTTTGCGCGGCGTCAGGTTGATGGTCGATGAAGCCGCCAGACAACCCATTCATGTATTTGTGCAAATGCCCTCCTGCGTACCCTCCGCACCGAAATTTGAAACCCCGGGTGCGGTATTGGGCCCGATCGAGGTGACAGAGTCAATGACCTGGCCGGGGATCATCGGATTGGGTGAGATGATGAATTTCCCGGGTGTTTTCATGGGTGATGACAAGGTGCATGCTGAGATGTCTGCCACCCGCTGCGCAGGTAAAGTCATCGGCGGTCATTATGCCTCGCCGGATCTCGGCAAACCATTCCACGGGTATCTGGCGGGTGGGCC
>CAYWCH010000133.1:0-641 GCA_964456715.1 uncultured Anaerolinea sp.
ACCGCAGATGTCATTTGGAAAGAGCGAAACGATCTGGTCTTCGATGGCGCGGATCATTTTCTCGGCGGTAGCAAGATCGTCGGCTTTGGCGGTGATGCGGATATCAACAATGCCGGGATGGGCGAGCAATCCGACTGTGGGATTGGACATGCGCTCGAACTCGCTGATGGGCTGATCCACAGCACTCTCACCAACGCCTGATAAATGGATGACACGAACCTTGATCACTCCATGAAGGTCGAAATATTCCTTAAGAAGTGGAAAAACCGCATTGGCGGTAAGGTATTCCATCTCCTTGGGAACGCCAGGGAGGGAGAAGAGCAAGCGATTGGAACTCTCGACGTAAAAAGCCGGAGCTGTGCCGACCGGGTTTGGAATGACCGTGGCGCAGGAGGGAAGATATGCCTGTTTTTTGTTGTTATCAGTGGGAGTGATACCGCGGCTGAGAAAACGATCCTCAATACTTGACCAGAGTTCTGAATGAAATCCACAGGTAGTTCCGAAAGCCAGGGCAACTGCCTCGCGAGTTGGATCATCAACGGTAGGCCCGAGACCTCCAGTGGTGATGACGATGTCTGCGCGCGCAAGTGCTTCCTGAATAGCCGCAGCGATGCGTGTGGCGTTATCTCCGATACTGGTGA
>CAYWCH010000133.1:657-6365 GCA_964456715.1 uncultured Anaerolinea sp.
GCTGCCGGGCAAGAAAATGTGAATTGGTATCCTGGATCTCTCCAAGCAGCAATTCGGTTCCTATGGCGATCAATTCGGCTGAAGGCATTCTTTTCCAGACATTGTGAGTCTACAATTCTTAATGGTTTAGTTTAGCATGAAACAAGAAAAAGGCAAGATGAAGTAGAATCAGGATGAGAGAGATAAATGATTAATCCGTCCAAACATCCGCAAAAAAGAATCCTTGGCGACTGGGGAGAGGCAGAAGCAGAGAAATACTTCGTCAAACTCGGTCTGGAACTCGTTCAGAAGAATTATCACACCCGTGGAGGCGAGATCGATTTGATTTTACGTGATGGCGAAGAATTCGTTTTTGTCGAAGTAAAAACCCGAACATCATCAGCGCTGGGATACCCGGAAGAAGCGGTCACCGAAGAAAAAATGGATCATATGATGGAAGCGGCGGAGAAGTATCTGGAAGATCATCCTGAAGTCAAGGATTGGCGAATGGATGTGCTGGCGATCATCGGCAAACCCGGCAGGGGAAATCCTCAATTCGAATGGTACAAAGATGTCGAGTGACAAGAAGACCGTCCTGATCGTGATCGGCCCCACTGCTGTTGGGAAAACCGACCTGTCGATCGAGCTGGCGCAAAAACTAAATGGCGAGATTATCTCGGCAGATTCACGTTTGTTCTACCGCGGCATGGACATTGGGACTGCCAAACCAACGAAAGAACAGATGGCCAGGATCACGCATCACCTGATAGATTGCGCGGATGCCAGGGAGGTATGGTCACTGGCGGTTTACCGTGAGAAGGTTTACCAGATCATCGAAGAAATTTTTTCCAGAGGTAAATTGCCCATCCTCGTTGGCGGAACAGGGCAGTATATCAGAGCCATCACCGAGGGTTGGGAACTGCCCCCGCAGGAGCCGGATGATTCGATGCGAAATATGCTTGAAAAATGGGCGAAAACAATCGGCAAAGATGAACTGCATCGTAAGCTGCAAATCCTCGATCCGGCAGCGGCAGTAGAAATCGATCCCACCAATGTGCGACGAACGATACGCGCATTGGAAGTGATTTTTCTAACAGGCCGGCGTTTTTCAGAGCAGCGTCGTAAGAGCGTTCCAAAGTATGCATTCTGGATCATTGGTTTGAAACGACCGCGCGAGGATTTGTATCAACGCATCGACCACCGGATAGAGGAAATGTTCCAACAGGGTCTGGTGGATGAGACTAAAGCATTACTGGATCGGGGGCTTACTGATTCTGATCCGAGCCTATCTGCCATCGGATACAGGGAAGTGGTGGAATATTTACAAGGCAAGATCACACTTGACGAAGCCAAGGCGAAAATGCGAAAGAAAACCCGTGAGTTTGTCAGACGGCAACGAAACTGGTTTAAACCGGATGATGAAAACATCCGTTGGTATGATCTCTCAGAGGATGTCGAAAATCGAATCATTGATGACTTGCGCATAGGCAAAATATTCCATGATTGAAAAACCCTGGTTAGCTCACTATGACAGGGGAGTTCCGGCCCACATTGATTATCCCGACAGGACAGTGCAGCAATTATTCTATGATGCCGCCAGGAATTATCCTGATCGCGTCTGCCTGCGTTTTGGAATGGTGGAATACTCTTACGAAGAAGTAAAAGATTTCGCATCAAAGGTCGCCCAATCCTTGTTGGCGATCCAGATTAAGCCGGGTGACAGGGTTGGTCTCATCCTGCCCAACATCCCGGAATTCGTGATCTGCTATTACGGCATCCTTGAAGCAGGCGGGGTCGTTGTTCCTCTTAATCCGGCCTATACACTTGGTGAATTGGCCGACCAAGTGAGACAAACTCAAATCAGGCTGGTCGTTGGTTGGGAAAACCGTCTCGAGTTGCTCCAGAAACTGTCAGAAGAATGTGCCATCGAACATATCATTGTATGCCAGGGCATCGAAGATAGGTTAAAGATTCCCGGTAGTTGGGAAATAGTAGCTGATAGAGATGTCCTTATAAAGAAAGAAATCAGATTCGAAGAAATGCTGCTCCAATCTAAGCAACCGGTGGATTTACCTCAAATTGATCGTGACCAGCCGGCGCTATTCCAATTCAGCGGGGGGACAACAGGCACTCCAAAAGCGGCGGTTGCACTGCATCGCAACATTGTGGCCAACGTGCTGCAATTCCGAAAATGGCTGGTTAACCTGGAAGATGGCCGGGAGGAGTTTTTGACAGTGATCCCGCTGTCGCACGTCTATGGCATGGTGATCGGTCTAAACGTTGGTGTGGCGATGGCTGCCACCATCAATCTGATCGAAGACCCAAGAGACACACAGCGGATATTGGATACCATTCAAAACGTCGGAATCACATTCTACCCAGGCGTACCCAGCATGTATCACGCGATCAATCAGAACGAAGATGTAAAAGCCGGCCGATATGATCTGCGTTCGATCAAAGCCTGCATCTCAGGTTCAGCACCACTGTTCCCGGAAATCCGTTCACAATTCGAGAGGTTGACCGGAGGCAAACTGGTTGAAGGATATGGCCTTTCAGAAGCTCCAACTGCTACTCATTGCAATCCGTTGATGGGGGAGAACCGCGATGGATCGATCGGTTTGCCGTTGCCGGATGTGGAATGCAACCTGCTGATATCGAAAGAGTATGGTCAGGATTGCGGCGAGTTATGCATTAAAGGTCCGCAAGTAATGGCAGGGTATCATGACGATGATTCTGAAACACAACTTGCTTTTACAGACGGTTGGTTAAAGACGGGCGATATAGCCAGGATGGATGCGGAGGGTTACTTTTACCTGGTTGGACGAAAAAAGGATCTGATTAAAGTGGGTGGACTGCAGGTATGGCCACAGGAAGTGGAAAAGGCAATCTGTAAAGATCAGCGGATCAAAGAAGCAGTGGTTGCCGGCATCCCGGATATTGCCAAAGGTGAAAGATTGAAGGCCTGGGTGGTGGTAAAAGAAGGAGAAGAAATTTCACCGGAACAGATCATTGATGGATGTTCAAACCATGTCGCTCATTTCAAGGTGCCAAAAGAGGTCGAATTCATAACGGCGATTCCTCGCACTCCGGTAGGTAAGGTACTCCGTCGTGAATTGATTAAAAGGGATTTAGAAAAAAACTCGGGAGTGATTGACACTCCCGAGTTGTGTTATACCGCGATGGACGGCGTTCCAGAGTGATGCGAAACAGGGGGCGGGAAGATCTTTTCAAATTCATCCCGTGAAAGGGTTTCAATTTCAAGCAGACGGTTGGCAATAGCGTCCAGGCGATCGCGATACTTGTTGAGAATCGTGCGAGCCTGTTTGTACGCGTCATTGACAAGTGTACGCACTTCCTGATCGATCTTTTCTGCCACAGCCTCGGAGTAATCGCGCTGTTCCGAAATCTCACGGCCCAGGAAGATCAATTCTTCCTGCTGACCGTAAACCATGGGGCCAAGCTCGCCACTCATACCCAACCGGGTAACCATCGTGCGGGCCAGTTTGGTGACTCGCTCGATATCATTCGATGCGCCGGAGGTGATGTCATCAAAAACGATTTCTTCTGCGGCACGTCCACCCAGCAGACTGACCATCTCCGCGATTAACTTCTTGCGAGGCATGAGTGTCGTATCATCCACTGGCAGGGCGAGTGTATGACCACCGGTCATGCCGCGGGCGATGATTGACACTTTTTGAACCGGATCACATTCAGGGATCGCATTCAGAATCACGGCGTGACCGGCTTCGTGGTAAGCCACGATACGTTTCTCATCGGCTGAGATCAAGCGGCTCTTGCGTTCGGGGCCGGCAATGACCCGTTCGATCGATTCTTCGAATTCTGATTGTCCAATGGTCGTTTTATTACGGCGTGCAGACAGAATGGCTGCCTCATTGACCAGGTTTTCAATGTCAGCACCGACAAACCCGGGGGTTGATTTGGCGACCACGCTCAGATCAACTTCAGGAGCGATCGGTTTGCCTTTTACATGGACTTTCAAGATGGCTTCGCGGCCCTTCATATCCGGGCGATCGAGAACGACACGGCGGTCGAATCGACCGGGGCGCAGTAAAGCCGGATCGAGGATATCGGGGCGGTTGGTGGCTGCCATGATGATGACGTTGGTATCGGTATCGAAACCATCCATCTCAACAAGCATCTGGTTGAGGGTCTGTTCTCTTTCATCGTGGCTACCGCCAAGTCCGGCTCCACGCTGGCGACCCACAGCGTCGATCTCATCAACAAAAACGATGCATGGAGAATTCCGTTTTGCCTGCTCGAAAAGGTCGCGAACGCGGCTGGCGCCGACGCCGACAAACATTTCAACGAATTCAGAACCGGAGATCGAGAAGAACGGTACACCTGCTTCTCCTGAGACCGCTTTGGCAAGCAGGGTTTTGCCGGTACCAGGAGGACCAACCAGAAGGACGCCTTTTGGAATTCGAGCTCCCAGAGCGATGAACTTCTGCGGTTCTCGCAAGAATTCCACCACTTCTTTCAGCTCTTCCTTGGACTCATCCACACCGGCAACGTCAGCAAATGTAACCGTGGGATGATCGCCCGAAAACATGCGGGCGCGCGATTTCCCAAAGGTCATGGCAGCGCTGTTGCTGCCCTGAGCCTGACGGAATATGATGTAGAAGATAACGATCATGGCGATGAGCGGGATGATGTAAAACGCTGTGCTGAGGAAATCCCACAGTTTGCTTGGAGTTTTTACCTCATATGTGAGTCCATTGGCAGAGGATAGCTTCTCTTTTTCCACGCCAAGTGCCAGTAATTGGTCTACCAATGTACTGTTGGCTTCTTTAATAGCGGTTTTGGTGACACCATTCGTATCGACAACAGTAATCTTATCTTCTTCAACGGTGATTCTGGATACCTTGCTATTGTTGATCTGATTGGCAAGCTCATTGATGGTTATCACAGAATTATCTGTGGAATTCCCTTTAACACTAAAAGCTACCAACGCGATGATCGAAGCAAAAAGCAGGATGTAAACGATGTACGATTGTGTTTTTGAATTCACTCATTCCTCCAATCAAGGATCACGGATAATGAACCTCGATTGTGAAAATTATACCAATCTATGGATGGCATTACCAGATAACCAGGGGTCATGGAAGAAGAATTAACAAATTTCTTATAGAAAAACATGATATATCGGAAAAATCACACGACGCGCAGGATGGTCAATCCTTTCTTAAATTAGGGAACAAATCACCGATTGGGTGGCAGATACCACAGCCAATTTCAGGCGATTTAACATTAGTTTGGCTGCGGGTGCAAAATGCACTCACTTCAACGTGTTTACCGATGCCAAGGAATCCCTTATTGATCTTTCCTGATAGTGTCAGAGTGGGACAGGCATTCGCGCGTTTAATCCCGGGAATCGGGCAATTCTTGCACAGCTCCGATTTCCAGAGAGGATCACCGGGCTTGTAAACAATCAGACGACACTCTTCGTAGTTCTTACCGCGATAATAATCGCCATAAAAGAAAGGACATTCATTTCCGTAGGGAGTTCTCATCGCTGTCACCTTTGAAAAAGAAACTGTCCCCTTTTGGGGACAGTCAGAAAAGCTAGACTCTTGTCACGTATTCCCCGGTGCGGGTGTCAACGCGAATCGTGTCGCCGGTCTTGATGAAGTATGGAACGCCAACGACGTAACCGGTCTCGGTGGTGACCTTATTGGTTACGCCAGTAGCGGTATCGCCTTTTACCGCAG
>CAYWCH010000133.1:6399-7003 GCA_964456715.1 uncultured Anaerolinea sp.
AAGCTTGACTTCCATTTCAGGTTTCAAGAAGCCTGAATATTCACCAATGATGGATGAAGGAATGGCCGGTTGTTCGTAGGTTTCCAAATCCATGAAATAATACAATTCACCATCGTTATACAGGTATTGAACATTGTGGTAATCAAGACGAACATCTTGAATACGCTCACCCGAGGTAAACGTTTTTTCAAGCGTGGCACCACGGCGCAGGTCACGAGCCTTGATGCGGATGGTTGCGTTGCCACGACCCGGTTTATTGAACGAATACTCCAAAACGCGATAAAGATTACTATCCAGTTCGAACACAACACCTTTGCGAAGATCATTTACATCGATCATAAAAACCCTTTCATTCTCCCAGATTAACGGATTGAATTATAGCGCAGCCTCAAATTCCTGAGAAGGGACGCCTGATCAGTTTATGAGTTGTTTCTCGATGAGGATCTGAGCAGAACAGGCCCAATCAAATCAAGCAGCCAGGCAAAAAATGTTTCCAGAAGGGGGGAGATTGCCAGGTACGCGGGAACGTATGAAAAACGACCCGGATAATGAATGATCCGCCATACCCTTTTTGAAATATTGATCGCAGGGATGGAGAAAAGTT
>CAYWCH010000134.1:0-6960 GCA_964456715.1 uncultured Anaerolinea sp.
CACAAAAACAAACCAATGTTGACGAAATATAACAAAACAAGTATGATGAAAATACCCCGGGTCAGCCGGGTGACCGCGGCTTTGCTTCAAGCAAAGTCGAGGAAAGTCCGCACTCCACAGGGCATGGGGCCGGGTAACGCCCGGGGCGGGGCAACCTGCCGGATAGGGCCACAGAAACAAACCGCCCCGGTTAAACCGGGGCAAGGGTGAAAAGGCGGTGTAAGAGACCACCGGCGACCGCAGTAATGCGGCGGCCAGGCAACCCTCGATGGGAGCAAGGCCAAGCAGGGACAAGGTCCATCCTCGGATGGCGGGAAGCGGCTCGTTTTCCTTCAAGTTCCGGGTAGGCTGCTTGAACTGAGCGGAAACGTTCAGTCTAGATAGATGGTCATCCTTTCAGGCAACGTGCTTCGGCAAACCTGCCTGATCGACAGAATACGGCTTATCGGTCAGCCTGGCACCCTCTACTCACTCACCGGTTTTCCTTCGTATTGCCAGATCTGTGTCAACCCACTCCCCTTCGCATGATCACACACGGAGGATAACTGGCATCTGGAGCAACCATTCGTACAAGTCTCGTATGGCTTTACCACCCCATAATGGTGGAGATGCCCAATCATCAACGCCACCAATTGCGGAGTAGTGTTCAGTTTTCTTGCTAACTGGTGAATTTCCAGTGTACCCCCATTTCTGATCTCATCCATCAATAACTCCAACATTTCACACTCCCATCGCCAGAGCTACGTGATAAACCAACGCTCCCGCACATATTGACAGCACCATGTACATGACCATGCTGATCAATGGCCATTTCCAAGACTCCGTCTCCTGTTTGATAACCGCGATCGTCGCCACACAGGGAATGAACAACATCGTCACTACCAGAAAAGATAACGCCGTTGCAGAACTGTAAGTGGCTGCCAGCACCTGGGTCAAGCCAAGATTCTCGGAGCCGCCAAAGAGCACACCTAGCGTCGCCACTGCGTTTTCCTTCGCTGGGAAGGAAGTAAGCAGGGCTACTGTCAAGCGCCAATCGAACCCAAGGAATTCACCTGCCGGTTCCAGAAATTTTCCAGCGATCGCAAGATAACTGGAATTCAGATCGCCGCCGGGGAAATAAGACAAAGCCCAGATCAGCGCAGACACTGCGAGGATCACAGTACCCGCCTTCTTGATGAAGGATAATGAACGCTGCCAGACCAACAAGCCCACTGTCCGCAGATTGGGAATGTGATACAAGGGCATCTCCATGATGAACGCTGACCGCTCCCCTTTGAAGATGAGTTTGTTTAACAAAATTCCCAATAAAACCAACAGAACCAAAGAGAGCAATACTATTCCCCACGAAATGAAGATGGCGTTTGCCCCAAAGAAAGCCGGGGCCAGGAAAGCGATCACTGCCATCCTTGCCGTGCACGGAACCAACGGCGCGATCAAAATGGTCAACAGGCGGGCCGGCCATGAATCGATGACGCGGGTGCCCATCACCGCCGGAACGTTGCAGCCGAATCCAAGGAAAAGCGGCAGGAAGGATTTTCCATGCAGCCCCATCAAGTGCATGATGTTATCCATCACGTAGGCCGCGCGCGCCATATACCCGATGTCTTCAAGAAAACCAAATGAAGCAAAAAAGATGATCAGGATGGGCAGGAAAGTAATCACCGAACCCACTCCCTGGACCACGCCGTCCGCGAGCAGGCCGCTCACCCAAACTGGCGCTCCGGCAAGTGCTGTTCGCAGCCAATCGGCAGTCCGGGTCACCAAATTCGCTTCGAGCCATTCCTGTAAAGGTGCACCCAGGGCGAAAGTCAACCAAAAAACGAAACCCAAAATCAATGCCAGCAATACCAACCCCCAGACCGGATGCGTGGCGATCCTGTCCAACCGTTCGGTGACGCCGATCTGCCCCATTTTTGGTCTTTGAACCGATTTCTTGACCACCCCCCCAATCCAGGTATATCTCCCTGATGCCACTGCAACCATGGCATCATCGTTTTGACGCAAGATTTCATCCACCTTTTGCCAGACCTGGGGAGGAAGAAACTCTTTCATCATTTTTGTGATCTCTGTATCCCCTTCGATCAATTTCAGCGCAATCCAATATCCTTTGGCATAATCCCTGCGCGTTCTACGACCAGTCTCGTGATATCTGAAAAATGCCCTATCAGATTGATCTGATATTTGCTCCGTGTAGGAATGGTGGTTATGAAAATGTCCTTTATGAAGACCTCTATTTGTACATTTCTGCTCTCCACCAGCATGAATATGGTGGCGATTACCAAATCCATGTAATCCCTGATTTGATATCAGGGCATTATTGTGCAAGTGTCTGTGGATATGAGGACCAACTTTTCTAAACAAATAACGGTCAGGCACATAATCGCTGATTAATAATTCGACCTGTTCAATTGCGATCGAAACATCCGCCCGGATACGAGGAATATTTGGAGAGCTGGCCTCTTCACTGTCTGAGATCACGTTTATGGCTTTTCCAATTAAATCCCGCACGCCCTGCGCTTTAGTTGCGACGATCGGAATGACAGGCAGATTCAATGCTTTACTCAACGCGTCTGCATCAACCATCATCCCCTGTTGCTCGGCTACATCGATCATATTCAATGCAACAACCACCGGCGCTGGCAGACAGACCAATTCAGAAACCAGGTATAGACTTCGTTCCAAAATGGCGGCACTGATCACAGCAATGACCACATCTGGTTTCTGCGTGATAATAAATTCACGGGCGATCACCTCCTCAGGTGAATTTGCAGTCAAACTGTATGTCCCAGGAAGATCAATTAAATTAAATTGTTTTCCATTAAAGCTAAACACACCACTCTTTTGTTCCACCGTCTTGCCAGGCCAATTTCCAACATGTTGGTTCAAACCGGTCAGCAAATTAAACAGGGTCGATTTACCCATGTTTGGCTGCCCAACCAGAGCAATGGTTCTTAGCTTGTTGTCTTTGAATCGTTGTCCACCTTCAACATCTAATTCGGTAAAAAAACGGCGATTACTCATTGGCAATTCGATTCACACAAATTTTTTCTGCTTCTCCGCGACCAATCGCCACCTTGGTTCCCCTAACACTAACAATCATTGGACCATGCCCAAAATTCTGCATGATCTCCACATCCACTCCAGGGGTAAAACCGAGTGAAGCCAGCCGGCGATTTAATTCATTCCCTTCATGCAGTGAGTTGACGGTCACGACTTCGCCTGTTTGTACTTGAGAGAGTTTTCTTTGGTCGATTGAAATCAGCATTGCATCCTCCAGTAAATCGTTGATATAATGAATATCAACTTTTTGAAATTATTTGCATTAGTATATGCTAATATTTATTATTAATCAAGTATATTAGTGTTGATAGTTTTTTCACAGGCGGAGTAATCGAATGGACCAAATCAAACCCAGTCAAACGATCGAAGATTATTTGTCTTTGATCTATGTCATCGAACGCGATAATGAGCCCGTCGTCGGCGCGCGGCTGGCAGAACTGTTATCCGTCACCCCACCAACGGTGACCAACACCTTAAAACGCATGGTCCGCGATGGTCTACTCACCATGGATGAAACTGGCACACATCTCACTGAATCGGGTTGGACCAATGCCCGGTTGATCGTTCGCAAACACATGCTGATGGAATGGATGATGGAGCGCATGCTGCCCTGGTCAAAACTGCATGCTGAAGCGCATAATCTGGAACACGCCATCTCGGATGATGCCGAGAATGCCCTGGATGCCGAACTGGGGCATCCAAAAACCTGTCCTCACGGCAACCCTCTGCCCGGATACGAGGATATCGTCAAAGACTGGCTGCCTCTGACACAAATCGTACCCGGCAAAGAGGTAATTGTGAAACGCATCCATGAATTGGCTGAACAGGATTCACAATTAATGGATTACCTGGAGAAAAATGAAGTGTTGATCGACCAGACGATCACGTTGAAGGAAATCCTGCCGTTCAATCACACCCTTACGATCACAGTAAAGGGAAAAGAGG
This sequence comes from uncultured Anaerolinea sp., assembly GCA_964456715.1. Taxonomy (GTDB): domain Bacteria; phylum Chloroflexota; class Anaerolineae; order Anaerolineales; family Anaerolineaceae; genus UBA6107. The sequence goes on from CAYWCH010000134.1 coordinate 4,006, forward strand.
TGATCCTCGGTTTTACTGTGGCGCGATATATTTTCGTTGAATTAAAATAAAAATGCCGGGGCATAGCGTCTCGGCATCTGATTTCCCTTGCCACGTTTATCCGCGTACTTGCTTTCGAATGAGGTCCAGGGTGGGTTCGCTGTAGTCTGCCATTTTCGGCTCCATCTGGCTGGAACTGATGCGATATGCCAATGCCGCGATCGCCATACTGGTATCGGATTTCGGAAAACCCTGTATATAGGGAGTTCCCTGGTTGATTGATTTGATCATATTCTTGCCATCGTACGGGATTTCGACCAGGATGCTCTTTTTCAGGCTGTCGCTGATCTGATCTCTTGTGAATGAGGTTACCGGACTGATGTGGTTTAAGACCACCTGGACTTTTCCGGGTGGAAAACCAATATCAGAAAACACCTTGATCGCTTGATACCCGGCATTAATTGAGGCAAGATCGTCTGAGATCACCAGAAGGATGATATCAGACCTTTCCAGGATCGCGAGCGTTTGATCGGTCAGATGGCTTCCATTGTCGATGATCAGGTAGGGTGCCAGAGCAGCAACTCCCGACCAGACCAGGTCGATTGTCCGTGTTGTCACCAATTCCAATTCTTCCACTGAGACCGGTGCCGGCATTAAGAGCACCCCTGATTCATGCTTGAGCAGCATGCTGTTCAGGGTCGAGTCATCCAAAGCAGCTTCAGCCCAATCGCTGATGGAAGCAATCGTGGAGACAGGTTTCAGGTTCATCATCAGGGCGCATTGCCCCGCACCCATTGCCATATCCCACAAACAGGTTTCAATACCCCATAACTTGGCAATTGCTTCAGCCAGGTTGACTGCGATCGTAGAAACGCCAACGCCTCCGCGCAGACTGAAAACCGAGATCGATCTGGCCGAAATTTGCGTGATGGAGGAATCATCGGCATGTTTTCTCGCGAGCAAAGCCTTGACGCGTAGTTCAAGTTCTGCCACCCCCACGGTTTTTCCCAAATAATCATCCGCTCCGGCTTCCAGACCCTGAACCTTATCACGGATATCCACATGGCTGGTTAACAGGATGATTGGAATGGTCTTCGTCTTTTCTGTTCCCTTTAATTGATGAATGAACTCGTAGCCATCCATCCCGGGCATGGATACATCAGAGATGATCAGATCCGGAACCTTCTCGACAGAAGCCAGCCAATCCATTGCTTTTAAGGGATTATCAAAAGCTGTCACTTCATATCCCAAACGGATCAGAACAGCTTTTAATTTATATAGAGTGATATCGCTGTCTTCAACGATCAGAATTCGATCTTTTTCGTTTGTCATAGGCTATCCCACATAAATAATACAATTAAATTAATGGATTTACAATTTTTCTCTCAATTCCATTTCCACCTTGGCATAGACCTTTTCGATCTGATCATAAAAGTCTGGTACTTCTTCGATCCTGCCATTGCAGATCAATCCTTCGATCGTTTTACAGAGACTGGATATTCCCACGATGCCGATAGATGCGCTGCTACCCTTCAATCCATGTACATGCGCTTTCAGGGCTTCAAGATCATTGGCCAGCATATCACTTTTTATCCTGGCAATGGCAGAAGGAGTATTTGAGAGGTAGATCGTGATTAATTCATTGACCGTTGATTCCCCTTCTTCTCCCATAAAGGTTTTGATCTCATCCAAAACCGAAGTGTCGATAAAATCTGACCAAATGTCTGTTTTTACTTCAGCGAAAGCTAACATTGTAATCTCCTTTGATACGAATTTCTCTTGTTACTTATTGGTAATCATTAGTAATTATTTAGTAATATATTACCATAAGTATGGTAATAATTATCCAAACAAAACAGCAAACTCGAAAATTTTATATGTTTTTTACTGGGATGGTTTATTTGAACAAAGACAACACAGAGGCACCGCCATAAGCAAATGCAGCCATTTTTATCATCTTTCCCAACCAGGTCCAGATCAAGAAGCGCCAGACAGGCATCTTCAACGCCCCTGCAACCATTCCGGCAATATCAAAAAGCGGATTGGGGATGACTGCCAGCAAGAAAACAGTTATATCTCCGTACTTTTTCATCCAAGCACAGATCCGATCGTACCACACCCGGTTTTCAATGACTCCCTGCCCGCTAAACCAAAGCAAGTAGCCCGAAATTTCCCCGAGAGTGGCGCCGGTCCCGGATGAAACTGCAACTCCGATTGGATTGAATACGGAGCCCATCGCGGAAGTGAGGATCACCCCGGGCACCGGAAGAATGATGGAAGCATTTGATAGCAGCGAAACCAGAAAAATTCCGGGATATCCGAGGATCCCAAATTTCTCCACATGATCCCGGTAAATGAAAAGGACAACTGTCACCCCAAGCACCAGGATCAAAATGACGCCGCGCAAGAGGTTCAGTTGCCATTTTTTCTTCATGGACTATCTGTTTTCTTCCTCTTTTAAGAGCGCCTCGATACGGGCGATCACCATATCCATAGCGACGACGTTCATGCCACCTTCGGGAATGATCACATCTGCGTATCGCTTGGATGGTTCCACAAATTCCAAGTGCATGGGTCTGACCGAACTGAGATACTGTTTCACAACGTTTTCGGTCGTACGCCCGCGTTCGTTGATATCCCTCTCTAGCCGCCGGATAAAGCGCAGATCAGCATCGGTATCGACAAACAATTTCACATCAAAAAGGTCGCGCAGCTGCTTTTCGGAAAAGATCAGGATGCCCTCCACCAGGATCACCCGCTGCGGTTTGACCGGGATGGTTTCACCGGTGCGACGGTCGCGCGTAAAATCGTAGATCGGCAATTGGATCGTCTGCCAATTCTTCAACAGGCGAATATGCTCTGCCAGAAGATCGCTTTCGAGAGAATCGGGGTGGTCAAAGTTCACCAACTCACGCTGGCCGGAGGGTAAACCGGTCAGATCACGGTAGTAAGCATCATGCGGTAGGTAGGCAATAC
>CAYWCH010000135.1:0-6927 GCA_964456715.1 uncultured Anaerolinea sp.
CCGGTGTCGACAGCGATCTGGGCCATGAACTCCTCCGCGGCGTCCAGACCGTCAAACAGACCTGGGCTGCCCTGGACGGCATCAAGGAACTCCTCGAGATCAAACACGATGGCCCCCTGGGAGATATGGTACGCGATTTGAAGGAACGTGCCGTGGCCTTTTTGGAAGAGGTCGTCGAATCCGGTGGTTATTTTGCCGCCGTAGAAAAAGGTTTCTTCGTTGATTCCGGTAAATATCCCGAACGCAATGGCGACGGCATCGCCCGCGACAGCAAAGGCGGCGTCGGCGCGGATACCATCGTTGAGCGCGACCCCGACTATTTCGCCCCGGTCTGCGATCACTTCGGCAACAACCACGTCCCGGCCGGGCTCAAGACTCCCTGCGATCCCATCGACGGCTGCACCCTGTGCAAACCCGAAAAGATCCAGTACATCGACGAACTGGATGTTGAAGACAACGTCAACGTACGCCTCAAGGAAACTTTGGCTAACCGCAAGGGCGGCATGATCAAACCTGAAGCGGAATGGGCCGGCGATGGCATCATCCTCACCCAATTCTTCGTCCCTCTCCCCGAGGATGTGGCTGCCGTTTACGGCATCGAAATGGCCAAGAAACTCGGTCTTGAAGATCCGCAAGTCGTCAACATCCAGGTGATGCATCCGGCTGAAGGCTGCTTTGTCGAGGTCAAGGGCAAGGTCGGATTTGCCATTGACGTCAAGACTCTCAAGGTACCCGAAAAAGAGATCATGCTTCCCGAAGACGAGCTGCGCGAAGCCGTCAAGAAGGTCGGGCTCAAAGTCGTCGCCGGTACGGTTGGAGAGGACGAGCACAGCGTCGGTCTGCGCGAGATCCTCGACATCAAACACGGCGGCATCGAAAAGTACGGCGTCAAGTACCATTACCTCGGCACTTCTGTGCCGGTGAGCAAACTGGTTGACGCGGCCATCGAGACCGGCGCCCAGGCCATCCTCATCTCAACCATCATCAGCCACAACGACGTCCATCGCACCCAGATGAAGAAGCTGGCTGACCTCTGCGTCGAGCGCGGCATCCGCAATAAGATCATTCTCATCGCCGGCGGCACTCAGGTGAACCGGGAAATGGCCAAGGAAACCGGCTTGGATGCTACATTTGGCCGCGGCACCCACGGCATCGACGTGGTCAACGCCATGGTCAAAACGCTCAAGGCGCGCGGCGTACTTTAGGCCGCAGGTGCAAGGTGCCCGCCAAACTGGATTACCTGACGATCGAGGTCGGCTCGACCATCACCAAGGTGAATGGTTTTGGGCTGCTGCCCGAAGGCCGCTTTGAACACCTGGCGCAGGGGTTTGCCCCCACCAGCGTCGCTGCCGGTGACGTGCGCCCCGGTGTGGACGAGGCCGTCGCCGATCTCGAATCCAGATATGGCAAGATCAAGGGGAACCCCGAAAAGTTCGTCAACAGTTCAGCCGCGGGCGGTTTGCGAATGACCGTCCACGGCCTGACATACAGCATGACCGCCAGGGCTGCCCGTGAGGCAGCGCTTGGCGCCGGTGCCATCGTCAAGATGGTCACTGCCGGTTCACTGGACGAGATGGAGCTGGAAGAGATCGTTTCCATCCAACCCAACATTATCCTGCTCGCCGGTGGGGTGGATTTCGGTGAGAAGGACACTGTGCTCAAGAACGCCGAAAAACTGGCTTCTCTCAAACTCAATGCGCCGGTGGTCTATGCAGGCAACTCTGCCCTGCGCAAGCATGTGGAAAAGGTTTTTGCGGATGCCGGTCTGGAATTCTTGCTGGCAGCCAACGTCTTCCCCGATGTGGATGTGCTCAACATCGAGCCACTGCGCAAGGTGATCCACGACGTCTTCAACAAACACATCGTCCATGCCCCCGGTATGGCCTACCTGGCCGACCTGACCAGTCACGGCATCCTGCCCACTCCCGGAGCGGTGCTGCGCGGCGCGGAACTCTTCGCTGAAGCCATGGGTGACTGCCTGGTCTTCGACGTCGGCGGTGCCACCACGGATGTGCACTCCGTCGCCGATGGCAGCCCGGAATGGACCTCCCGCATGATCGAGCCCGAACCTCACGCCAAGCGCACTGTTGAGGGCGACCTTGGTGTGTTCATCAACGCGCGCAACATCGTCGCCCAGGTGGACGAGAACGGTCAGCCCGCTTCACTCGATGAATTACGCGCCATCCCCGAGACCGCTTCACAAATTGGATTAACTCATTGGCTATGCGAAAAAGCTGTTAACATCGGTGTGCGCCGTCACGCCGGTGTGGTCAGTGATCTCTATACCCCATCCGGCAAGAAACAGATCGTCAAGGGCAAAGATTTGACTGCAGTCAAGTGGATCGTCGGCACCGGCGGCGCCCTCACACGCCTGGATGGCGGCGAGGACATCCTCAGATCGATCCGCACCGGACCCGGAAAGTACCTGCTGCCCCGTCCCGATGCAGATATCCTGATGGACCGCGACTACCGCTTTTCCGCCCTGGGCACGCTCGCCCAGGCCTACCCCGAAGAAGTCCGTGCCACCTTCACCCATTGGGTGGAACAGGAGACGAAATGACTTTCAAGACTCCCCGTCTGGAGATCTACCCGGCACATATCGAAGAGAATGCCCGTTCCGTGATCGGGTTGTGCCACAGCCACGGCATCCAGGTGGCCTGTGTGACCAAGGTGGTTTGCGCGCATCCGGCCGTTGTCTCTGCTCTAATTGAAGCCGGCGCTGATCTGCTGGCCGATTCCCGCCTCGAAAACCTGCGCTCCATGCGTGAATCCGGTGTGAAGCTGCCGTTGATGCTGCTGCGCATCCCCGCCCCCAGCCAATTGAACGACGTCGTGCGTCTGGCGGACATCTCACTCAATTCCTCGCTCGAAACATTGCAGGGGTTGTCGAGAGCAGCCGCTGCGGCTCACGTCACTCACCAGGCCATCGTCATGATCGACCTGGGCGACCTGCGCGAAGGCATCTGGCCCGACCGCGCCCTGGACCTGGTGACTGCCGCTTCCAAATTACCCAACCTTGAAATCGTCGGTCTGGGATGCAACCTGGCTTGCTACGGCGGCGTCATCCCCACCGCGGACAAAATGGAAATGCTCATCGACTTGCGCAGCAAGATCAGCGCTGCCTGCGGACTACCCCTGTCCGTTCTCAGCGGCGGCAACAGCGCCAACCTGCCCCTGCTCGCTTCCGGCGGCATGCCAACCGCGATCAATCAACTGCGCATCGGCGAAGCCATCCAGCTCGGACGCAACGTGCTCGACCGTTCCCCCTGGCCCGGCACCCGTCAGGATACCTACCGCGTGGTGGCCGAGGTGGTCGAACTGGAGACCAAGCCCTCCGTCCCCATCGGCTCGCGCGGACAGGACGCCTTCGGCGGTACCCCCGAGTTTGCCGACCGCGGTCTGCGCAAACGCGCCATCTGCAACATCGGCCGCCAGGACGTGGTGGTCGATAATATTGAACCGGTGGATCCAGGAATGATCGTCCTCGGCGGCAGCAGCGACCACCTGATCGTCGATGTGGAAGAGGCGCAAACTCCCATTAAAGTTGGCGATGAGATCGCTTTCTATCCCGGTTATTCCGCCCTGCTCGCGGCCAGCACCTCAGCTTACGTACAAAAAGTGGTGGTAAATTTAGGTTAACAGAGGTTAGGCTCATGCTCTATCAGACTCATGTGCGCGTCCATCTCGACAACATCCGCTTCAACATCGAAGGCATCCGCAAAGCCGTCGGATCGGATCGGAAGATCCTCATCGCCGTCAAAGCCAATGCCTATGGGCACGGAGCGGTGGAAGTATCGCGCATGGCCGAACAGATCGGCGTCAACTGGCTCGGCGTCGCCACTGTCCCCGAAGGGATCGAGCTGCGCGCAGCCGGCATCCATATTCCCATCCTCAAGTTCAGCCCGGCTTTCCCAGAAGAGATGCAGGCTGCCGTGGAAAATGACATCACCCTGGCTGTCTGTGAGCGGGAAAACATCCAGGCGCTTCAGCAAACCGCGAAAACTCTGAACAAGATCGCCATCGTTCACCTTAAAACCGATACCGGCATGGGCCGCATCGGCGTCACCCCCGCGGAAGCTCCACACATGGCCGCCTTTATCGAGCAAGCCTGCCCGAACCTGCACCTGCAGGGGCTCTTCACCCACCTGCCCATCAGCGACGCCGGTGACAACAGCTTCACCCACAAACAAATTAAATCATTCAAAAAGACCATCGATAGCGTCGAAAAAGCCATCTGCCGCAAGCTGGAGATCACCCACTGCTCCAATTCCGGCGGCGTGCTCGCCTACCCCGAGGGTTGGCTGGACATGGTCCGCCCCGGCATCATGGTCTACGGCTTCTACCCCGACAAGCTCACCCCGCACAGCATTGAGCTCAAACCCGGACTCAGCTTCCTCACCCGGGTATCGTTCATCAAACAGGTTAGCAAAGGCACCAGCATCGGCTACGGCCGCACCTGGATCGCGCCACAGGATACCACTATTGCCACCATCCCCGTGGGGTACGCTGATGGCTTCAACCGCCTCTGGTCCAACCAGGGTCGGGTGTTGATCAAGGGAGTGTCGTACCCCATCGTCGGCCGCGTCTGCATGGACCAGTCCATGGTTGACCTCGGTCCGCAGACTGATGTTCAGGTTGGCGACGAGGTCGTGCTCATCGGCAAGAGCGGCAGCGAGGAGATCACCTGCGACGACTGGGCTGAAAAGCTCGGCACCATCACCTACGAAGTCACCTGCCAGATCAATTCCAGGGTGGAGAGATATTTCAATCTAGAATGATTAAGACTTTCAAATAAGAAACCCGGTTTCATTGAAACCGGGTTTCTGCTCTTATTAATTGAATACTTCTACTTCAGCATCTTACCTATCGCCGCGGAGGCTTGGTCGATGGCCTCACTCAGTTTGGACGCGTCCTTGCCGCCAGCCTGGGCCAGATTCGGACGTCCACCGCCGCTGCCGCCCATCACCGCTGCTGCGTTGCGCACGATCTCACCAGCGTTGATGCCCTTCTTGACCAGGTCGTCGGTCACCGCGCAGATGATCATCGGGCGGTCGTTGGCATCGCTGCCGACCACCACCACGCCGGAGGGGTACTTCTGACGGAACAGGTCGGTCATCTGACGCAGCGTATCCGCATCGGCGTTCTTGACCACCGCGGTCAGTACCGCCGCGCCGTTCACCACAGGCACGTTGGCCAGTTTCTGCATGAATTCTTCAGCCGCGCCTGCCTGCTTGAGGGCTGTCATCTCCTTGCGCAGGTCTTCCAGGGTGTCACTCAACGCCGTCACCTTGGCAGGGACCTCGTCGGTCGGGACGTTCAGGGTATGCGCGGTTTTCTTGAGCGCCTTGCTGCGTTCGCGGATCAGTTCGTAGGCTTTGTGCCCGGTCACCGCTTCGATGCGGCGGATGCCGGCCGCGGCGCTGCCCTCGCTCAGGATGAGGAAGGTGCCGATATCGCCGGTCTGGGCCACGTGCGTGCCGCCGCATAATTCATAAGAGATCGGGGCTTCTGGGTCAACGGTCACGGTACGCACCTTCTCACCGTATTTCTCGCCGAAGAGCGCCATCGCGCCCTCGTCCATAGCCTGCTTGAGCGACTTCTCAATGATCGTGAGTTTGTGGTTGGCCAGGATGTCCTGGTTGACGTCGTATTCGATGGCATCGAGCACGTCCGCAGGGATGGCCTCGGGATGGGTGAAGTCGAAGCGCAGCCGGTCCGGCGCCACCAGTGAACCCGCCTGGCGGGCATGTTCGCCCAGGTGCTTGTGGAGCTGCGCGTGCAGCAGATGGGTGGCGGTGTGGTTGCGCATGGTATCCATGCGGCGCGTCCAGTCCACCGCGGCCACTGCCTCGTCGCCGCTCTTGACGGTACCCTTGCTGACCGTGCCGATGTGCAGGAGCACTCCCGCCGCCGGACGGCGCACACTATCCACCGTGATTTGCCAGCTTCCGTCTTTGGCAGTGATCGTGCCTGTATCTCCCACCTGACCGCCGGACTCAATATAGAACCCGGTCGCGGGCAGGATCACTTCCACCGGCTGACCTTCAAGCGCCTGTTCCACCGGGTCACCCTCTGAGAACAGCGCCAGTACATTGCCATCCTTCTTCAACCATTCATAGGGGTTGTAAGCCACCCCAGATTTGTCCAGTTTGCCGGTCTTGACCAGCTCTTCAAAAGCGCCGCGGTAGATCTCGACGTCCTCGCCGCCCAACGGTCCAAAGGCCTTACCCGCGCCGGACTGCACGCGGTGCTCTTCCATGGCCTGCTTGAAACCGGCTTCGTCCACTTCCAGGTCCTGTTCGCGGGCTTCGTCTCGGGTTAACTCGAGCGGCAGGCCGTGGGTGGCGTAAAGTTCGAAGGCCTTGTTGCCGTCCAGCACCTTGCCGCTGCTTTTCTTCAATGCGTCCAGTTCTTCCTGCAGCAGGCTCATGCCGCCCTCGACGGTGCGCTGGAATCGTTTCTCTTCGCGGGTGATGCTGTCGAGGATGGTCTTGCGGTTCTTCACCAGTTCGGGATACGCCGGACCGTAGGTATCGATCACCGCCTCGGCCACCTTCGCCATGAACGGATCTTTGAGCCCGATCTTCTGCGCGAACCGCGCCGCGCGGCGGATGATCATGCGGCAAATGTAGTTGCGTCCGATATTTCCAGGCACCACACCGTCGGCGATCAGGAAGGTCACCGAACGGGTGTGATCTGCGATCACACGGTAGGGTGTGAAATTGGCGTTCATCTCGTCCAGGCCGGTGCCGGCCACTTTACGGATCGCGTCCATCATCGGCGAAAACAGGTCGGTGCGGTAGTTGGAATAAACTCCCTGCATGATCGAAACGATGCGGTCCAACCCCATGCCGGTATCCACGTGGGTAGCGGGTAATGGATCGAATTTGGTCTGACTCACCCTGTTGTATTGCATGAACACCAGGT
>CAYWCH010000136.1:0-6802 GCA_964456715.1 uncultured Anaerolinea sp.
AACCGATGACGGCACCCCTTGCGTGGACTATATCGGTCCGCGCGGCGCGGGACATTTTGTCAAGATGGTGCACAATGGCATCGAGTATGGTGACATGCAGTTGATTGCTGAGACCTATGATCTGCTGCATCGCGGCGCGGGTATCTCCAGCGCCGACCTGGCCGAAGTTTTTGGCGAATGGAACGAATACGATCTGAGATCTTATTTGGTGGAGATCACCTCGAAGATACTTTACTGGTTGGACGATGAAAGTGGCAGACCTCTGGTCGATCTTATTCTGGATGAGGCAGCACAGAAGGGCACTGGCAAGTGGACGTCACAGAACGCGCTTGATATCGGCGCGCCCATCCCCACCATCAACGCCGCCGTGGAAAGCCGCATCCTCTCGAGCTTGAAAGCCGAACGCGTGACCGCCAGCAAGCTGCTGGGCGGTGGAACCACACCGTTCACTGGCGACCGCGAGCGCCTGATCGACTTGGCTGGCAAGGCGCTGTATGCCAGCAAGATCACCTCATACGCCCAGGGTTTTGGGCTCTTGAAACTGGCTTCAAAGGAATACGGTTACAACCTCGATTACGCGGCCATCGCCCGCATCTGGCGCGCTGGCTGCATCATCCGCGCCGACCTGCTGGGCGACATTACGGCCGCGTTCGAACGCAACCCACAACTCGCCAACCTGCTTCTGGATGAGGCTTTCAGCAGGATCATCCTCGACCACCAATCCGCGTGGCGCGAGGTGGTGCAGACCGCGGTGGGGCTGGGCATCCCCATGCTTGCTACGAGCGCCTCACTGGCTTATTTCGATGCCTACCGCAGTGAAACCCTGCCCGCCAACCTCACCCAGGCTCAACGCGATTACTTCGGCGCTCACACCTACCGCCGCATTGATCGCGACGGCGTCTTTCACACCAACTGGAGCAAATAACCCATCCCATGGATGGTCAAGGAGAAAACCATGACAAATGAGCTAAAGATCAACCCGGCAACAAGCTGCGCGATGGACTTCATCTCGCTTGGAGCACTGGTACACCGCCTCGATCCGGGCATCGTCCCCTTCGCCAAGGCCAGCGAGTGCCGGATTCACGTCAGCGGTGGCGAATTCAACTGCGCGGCTAACCTGGCCAACTGCTTCGGTCTGCGTACCGGCATCGTCAGTGCCATGGTGGATTACCCCATCGGCGAACTTATCGCCGAGCGCGTTCGTGCCATGGGTGTGAAGCCATATTACAAGCACTTCAAACACAACGGCGTCACTGGCCCCAACATGGCCACGGTCTACAGCGACCGCGGGTTCGGTGTGCGCGCCCCGGTGGTTTTTTACAACCGCTCCAATGAAGCCGGTGCCCAGATGAAACCCGGCGATTTCGATTGGAATGACATTTTTGGCGGCGGCGTACGCTGGTTCCATAGCGGTGGAATTTTCGCCGCCCTCTCTGAGACCACCGGTGAATTGATCATCGATGCCATGAAAGCAGCGCGGGCTGCCGGAGCCGTTATCTCCTTCGACCTGAATTACCGCGCCAAACTCTGGAACATCTGGGGCGGTCAGGAAAAAGCGCAATCGACCCTGCGTCGCATCGTGGAAAACGTCGACGTTCTGGTGGGCAATGAAGAAGATCTCCAACTCGGACTCGGCATCTCCGGCCCTGAAGTGGCTGCCAAATCCAAGCTCGATCCGAGCGTTTTCTTTGCCATGATCGACAAGGTCAAGGCCGCGTTCCCGCAGATCAAGGTCGTGGCTACCACCTTGCGTGAGGTCCATTCCACCAACCGCCATAGCTGGGGCGCGGTGGCCTGGATCAATGGACAGACGTACACTTCCCCCACCTGTGAGCTGGACGTGTACGACCGCGTTGGCGGCGGCGACGGATTTGCCTCGGGCTTGTTCTACGGTCTGCTCAACGGCGAAGACCCGCAAACCGCCGTCAACCTGGGCTGGGCGCATGGCGCCCTGCTGACCACCTTCCCCGGTGATACCACCATGGCCACCCTGGCCCAGGTGCGTAATTTTGCTGCGGGCGGCTCCGCCCGAATTCAACGTTAACGGCAGAATCAATATTGGTAATCGAGATCAGTAGAACTTCGATCTTTTTGATGCACACGTGTGCAAAGCAATCATTAAACAAGGAGAAGAATAAATGAGCGAGACAATGAAAGCATGGTTGATCAAGGAAGCCGGCCGGCTCGAGATGGAAAACATCCCCATCCCGCACGTCAAAGACCCCGATGATGTGCTCCTGAAGGTGCATTATGTCGGCATCTGCGGCTCAGACGTCAAGATCGTTGAAGGCAAACATCACTTCCGCCCCAATACGGTCATTGGCCACGAGTTCTGCGGTGAGATCGTCGAGATCGGCACTCACGTTACCCACCTTAAAGTTGGCGATCGCGTGGCCATCGATAACAACATCCGCTGCGGACAGTGCGAATACTGCCGCCGCGGCCTCACCAGCCAGTGCGTGGACATCAAAACCAGTGCCCTGGGCGTGATGCGCAATGGCGGTTACGCTGAGTACTGCCTCGTCCCTGAGAAGCAATGCTACGTCCTGCCCGACTCGATCGACGACGTTTACGGTACCCAGGTGGAGACCCTGGCCACCGTCGTCAATGGCATGAACACCCTGCAGATGCTGCCGTATGAATACGTCATGATCATTGGTTTTGGCCCCATCGGCTACCTTTTCGGTCAGTTCGCCAAGAATATCGCCGCCAAGGTCGTTGTCACCGAGATCGATCCCTTCCGCATCAACATCGCCAAGGAATGCGGTCTGACGGTCTGGAATCCGAAAGAAGTGGACGTCGCCAAAAAGATCGAAGAGGTCACCCACGGTTACAAGGCTGACATCGTCATCGAAGCCACCGGCAACGACCTGGCCACCGCCCTGAAGTGCGTCACCCCCGGCGGTAAGGTGCTGCCCTTCGGTATGGATTCCTCCATCACCACCACCGTGGTTCCCAACGAGATCACCCGCTGGGCAACCAAGATCCTCGGCCTGTACCTGGGTCAGAACACCATGAATCCCTCCATCCGTATCTTCGAAGAAAACCGTCTCAACATGAAACCCTTCTTCACCAAGGTCATCCCGATGGACGAATGCCTCACCGCTTTTGACATGCTCGGCCTCGATATCAAGACCATGGAACACCATGCTAAATCCGCGATGAAGATCGTGATGAAAGTCTAGTCCGGCCATTCTCAATTTGAAGAGAAAAGAGGTCTATTGATGAAAAAAGTGAACCTGGCAATCATTGGTACCGGCCGCATGGGCAGCGTGCACGTCAAGAACGTCGTGCGCTCCATCCCTGAAATCAACCTGGTCGCCATTTGCGACATCCGTCTCGAAGTCGCGCAGGCAGTCGCCGACGAGCTTGAGATTGAGCGCGTGGTACAGGATTATCACGAGTTGCTCGCCGACAAAAGCATCGACGCCGTCCTGATCGCCACCAGCACCGATACCCACGCCATGATCGTCAAAGACGCAGCTGCGGCTGGTAAACAAATCTTCTGCGAAAAACCGCTGGCACCCAACCTCGAAGACATCAAGGAAATGCTGGCTGTCGTAAAGAAAGCCGGCGTCAAACTTCAGGTGGGTTTCAACCGCCGCTTCGATAAAAGCTACCGCAAGGTACATGAAGTCATTGCATCTAATGAAATGGGTCGCCCCTGTGTTTTAACCATCACAAATCGCGATCCCGATTTCCCCAGCATGGACTTCCTGCGCGTTTCCGGTGGGATCTTCCTCGACCTGGTCATCCACGATTTCGACATGATCCGCTATCAACTGGGCGATGTGGAAGAGATCTACGCCATCGGCGGCGCCCTGGTCAAGCCCGAGATCTCTGAATTTGGCGATCTGGACAATGATATCGTTACCTTCAAGTTCAAGAACGGCGCCATTGGCGTCATCAACAACAGCCGCCATGCCATCTACGGTTACGACCAGCGGCTGGAGATCTTTTGCGCCAGGGGTACCGTCATCGCCGACAATGAGACTGAAAACACAGTAATCAAAGGGGTTTCCGGTGGTTATATGACACCGCCGCCGCCCTACTTCTTCATGCAGCGCTACGCTCCCTGCTATGTCGAGGAAGTACGCCAGTTCGCTGAATGTTTACGAGACGACAAACCCACCCCCACCACCGGAGAGGATGGCTACATGGCCTCGGCGTTGGGATTCGCTGCATGGAAATCGTTCCACGAAAACCGCCCGGTGAAGATCTCTGAGATCACCGGAAAATAAGCATCAATTATCTTTGCATAAGGAGTAAGCAATGACCGATCAGAAAGTTCCAAAAGGCTACCTGCCTACCAATCAACCCGATCTGTTCTTCGAAGATAACGCCGTTGGGCGTTTGAAGAAAGAGGTCTGGGACGCAAGCGACGCCGAGATCGACGCCATCCTGGCCGATTACGGCATCCCCGCCCCGGTTGAATGGGCCAAACCCGGTTCGTACATCCAGACCACCACCCGCTGGCAGGTCGAAGAGAATCGCAAAAAGAACGATATCGTCTTCATCCCCGTCGGCTGCACTGAGCTCCATGGCGCCCATCTGCCCAGTGCTTCAGACACCCTCTATGTGAGCGCGATTTGCGAAGGCGTACGACGCTACACCGCCAAACGCGGCAACCCCATCAACCTGGCCCTGCCACCGCTTAATTACGGCGGTCACCCTTACCACCACCTGGGCATGCCCGGTACCGTCATTGTCCGCGAGCACGTCGTTCGCGAAATGATGATCGACGTTATGCTTGGTCTGTGGAACGATGGTTTCCGCAAGCAATTGATCGTCAATAACCACGGTCAACTGTGGATGCTCGAATCAGCCGTGCAGGAATTCCAAAAACGCTACCAACTCCCCGGTATTTTCCGCGTTATCGACTGGCATCGCGGCGTGCGTGAATTCTTCCGCTCCGATGACCGCGGCGGCACGATGGGCACCAACTTTGTTCACGCCGACGAATCTGAAACCTCCCTTGGTCTGCTGCTCCACCCCGACATGGTGGACATGAGCCGAGCCGTCGACACCGAAGGCAAGAGCTACCTGCCCGATGGTCACTTCGACAAATCCGTCGATCCCTTTGGCCGCCCCAGCCGCTGGTCGGAAGGTGAAGGCCACTTCGCCATCGAGATCGCAGCCACTCCCGAAGGTGTGGTCGGTAAAGCCAAGTCAGGATCCGCCCAGAAAGCCAAACGCCCAATGGCCGCCATCCTCAAATATCTCACCCTGTGGGCTGATGATGTTCTGGAACGCTTCCCGGCCGGCACCGTCCCGCCCGTGGAAGAGGTCACCCTGCGCTCCGCCAAGGACATGGAACCCTATCTGCGCGAACCCCTCAGCCCGGGTTGGAAGACCGTTTATGGCATCCCCCGCATTGGCCAGGGCACCGAAGTTTAATCATTCAGCAAACAACAGAGGAGTAATGGTATGAAAGGTAAAATGCAAGGCGTCACCCTGGTGGCGGATTGGGATCCAAAACCTGGTTTCACGCTCGGAGCCAAAGACATCGAAGGCCGCCAGACCTATTTGGGCAGCCAGGTATGGCGCAACCCCCGCTTCGAGATGCGCGAATACGACATCCCCACTCCCGGCCCCGAAGAAGTTTTGATGGAAGTCAAAGCCTGTGGTATCTGCGGCTCTGACGTGCACATGGCCCAGGCAGATAAAGATGGCTATATCTTCTACCCCGGTCTGACCGGATTCCCCAGCATCCTCGGCCACGAGTTCTCCGGCGTGGTCGTCGAAGCCGGCAAGAACGCCTACGACAAGCGCACCAACAAACCCTTCAAGGGCGGTGAATTGGTCACCTCTGAAGAGATGCTCTGGTGCGGTCAATGCAAGCCATGCGCTGATGGTTACCCCAACCAGTGCGAGCATCTGGATGAAGTCGGTTTCAACGTCAACGGTGCCTACACCAAGTACATCAAATTACCCGCCCGCACCCTGTGGAGCCTCGAACCCCTGCGCAAGCAATACAAGAAAGAACAGGATATCTTCGTGGCCGGCAGCCTGGTGGAACCCACCTGCGTGGCCTACAACGCCGTGATCGAACGCGGCGGCGGCATCCGCCCCGGCGACCGTGTGGTCGTTCTTGGCGCCGGCCCTGTGGGTATCGCTGCCTGCGCCATCCTCAAACGCGCCGGAGCTTCCGTGGTGATCATCTCTGAGACCCAGGCCAACCGCGCCCAGATGGCTTTGAAATGCGGCGCCGACTACCACGTGGATCCTTCCAAGGAAGATTTCGCCAGCCGTGTGCTTGAACTCACCGACGGCATGGGAGCCGACCTCTTCATGGAAGCCACTGGTTTGCCCACCCAGGTCTACCCCGGTATCGAGAAGGTCATCTGGGAAGGCCGCACCCTCAACAGCAAGGTTGTCGTCACCGCCCGCGCCGAAGCCAAGATGCCCGTGACCGGTGAAGTGCTGCAGGTGCGTCACGCCTGCATCATCGGCGCCCAGGGACACTCCGGCAACGGCACCTTCCCGCGCGTCATCGATTGCATGGCCAGCGGCATGGACATGACCGTGATGAGCACCAAAAAGGTCAGCCTCGAGCAGTTACCCGAAAACATCATCAAGCTGCAAACGGACCGCTCCGAGTGCAAGATCACCTACGTCGCCAAATAATCAACTCACAACCACTGACAGCCGCAGAAATTGCGGCTGTCAGTTAAAATAGGTACTAACGAATGAAACTTTCTGTCGTACTTTCCACCCAGGCTGCCCAATTCCAGGCTGCCACCTTCAAAGGGGACCTCGAGACCAACCTCACTCGTATTGCTGCCTTGGGTTATGACGGCGT
>CAYWCH010000137.1:0-822 GCA_964456715.1 uncultured Anaerolinea sp.
CCATAGCAAAATTGTTGGGGTAATAATACCCGAAATAGTCCATTTCTTTTTTAGCTCAGTAATTAGTGGAATTGAAGATGTTTGTTACAAATCGGGGTATACTGTTATTATATGCCAGTCGAATGAAGATTATGAAAAAGAAAAAAACATTATCCATACCCTTATTACAAGACGTGTAGATGGTATATTGGCATCGGTGTCAAAAACAA
Source organism: uncultured Anaerolinea sp. (assembly GCA_964456715.1). Classification (GTDB taxonomy): domain Bacteria; phylum Chloroflexota; class Anaerolineae; order Anaerolineales; family Anaerolineaceae; genus UBA6107. The sequence continues at coordinate 210 of CAYWCH010000137.1, forward strand.
CAACAGATTATAGTCATTTCGAAGATCTTAAAAAAAGTAATATACCATTAGTGTTTTACGACCGTGTTTTAAACCTCCCACATACCGATAGGGTTATCGTTGATGATTATACAGGTTCATACAAAGCTGTTGAACATTTAATAAAGATGGGTTGTAAACGTATTGCACATTTGGCAACAACACAAGAGCTCCAGATTGGTAAAAATAGAAAAAATGGGTATATCCAGGCCTTAAAAGATAACCACATTGAAATTGATGAAGAAATAATTCTGCGTTGCGATACAGATAAACACGCACAAAAATGTATACCTTATCTTTTATCATTAAGTAAGATGATTGACGGTGTATTTGCTGTGAATGACCTAACAGCCATGAGGTCTATGTCGATAATTAAAAGCTCGGGGTACCGGATCCCGGAGGATATAGCCGTTGTAGGTTTCAGTAACAGTCTGTATTCTTCCATGACTGACCCTCCTTTAACCACAATTGAACAACAAGGGTTTGATATGGGTACATGTGCTGCCAGGTTATTGATGGAAAGAATACATAGTGATGAAACAATAGAAACCAGGGTAGAACAAATCAAGACAGAATTAATTGTTCGCGGCTCCAG
>CAYWCH010000137.1:834-4163 GCA_964456715.1 uncultured Anaerolinea sp.
AAGTTAGAGTCTGTCTATAAAATCCAACTTTGTAACTTTTTTGTATTCTGAACTTGTTGGACCACAAAGCGGTTTCATATAAGGCTTTGCGTCGATTGCTATAACAAACATGTGTGAATAATGTAACTATTTTCAAATATCATGTAACACACGTCCGCTTAGAAATACTGACCTTTACTCTTTCAAAATAGAATCACAAATAGAAGTAAAAAAAAATTTCTTCCGAAATCAGTCCAGGTTTTTATCAGAATATCAAAAATGAAAGATTATGAAAGATAATCCATTAAAAAAAATAGAAACTTTCGGACAATCAATCTGGCTCGATTATATCAGGCGTGATTTAATTACAAGCGGTGAACTTCGGCGTTTAATTGATGAAGATGGACTTCGAGGAATGACCTCGAACCCTTCCATCTTTGAGAAAGCTATTGCAGAAAGTAATCTTTATGATGCTGAAATTCAAAAAATGGCGCTCAAAGGGAAAAATGTCAACGCCATCTATGAGGCCATCAGTCAAAAGGATGTACAAAGCGCGGCTGACGTTTTCAAACCCTTATACGAAAGAACTGGAGGCAAAGATGGTTATGTCAGTCTGGAAGTGAATCCATTACTTGCCAATGACGCGGAGAGGACCTGCGCAGAAGCTTTACAGTTATGGAAACGCGTGGACCGCGAAAACTTGATGATCAAGATCCCGGCAACAAAAGAAGGGATCTCTGCTGTCAGAAAATCGATCGCAGCCGGCTTGAATGTCAATGTCACACTCATTTTCTCACTGGAACGTTACCAGGAAGTGATCAATGCTTACCTGGGCGGATTGGAAGACCGCCTGGCGCAAGTGAAGCAGATCGACAACATCGCTTCAGTCGCTTCATTTTTTGTCTCCCGGGTGGATACCAAGGTAGATAAATTATTGCAGCAAATGATCGATGCCGGCAACAATGAGGCAAAAGCATTGTTGGGGAAAGCCGCAATCGCCAACGTCAAGCTGGCTTATGAAGTTTTTAAGAAGAATTTCTCCTCCGAACGATGGCAAAGACTTTCAGAAAAGGGTGCCATATTGCAGCGTCCCCTTTGGGCGTCAACCAGTACGAAAAACCCCAATTACCGTGATGTGCTCTACGTGGAAGAATTAATCGGAGCGGATACCGTGAATACGGTTCCTCCCCAGACACTGGTCGCTTACCTTGATCATGGGAATATCGCAGAAACCGTCGAGAAGGGTCTGGAGGAAGCCAAGATTCAACTTCAGAAACTCGAGAACCTCGGTATTTCCATGAAAAATGTGACAGCGGAACTGGAAAAGGAAGGCGTTGAATCTTTTATCACGGCTTTCAAATCGCTGTTGGAAACAATCGATGATAAAGCTAAAAAGGTAACCCTGGAACTTGGCCCAATTTTTGGCGAAGTGAAAAATTCGGTGGCATCTCTCGAAGCAAAGAATGTTACCAAGCGGCTTTTTGAGGTGGACGCGTCTCTTTGGACAAGTGATCCTGCCGGGCAGGCGGAGATCAAGAAACGCTGCAATTGGCTGAACGCACCATGGAATAAATGTGGTGTGGAAGGCTGTTACACAGAATTGCAGAAATACTGCAGTGAAAAGGGAATTACTGATGCTGTGCTATTGGGAATGGGGGGATCATCACTGGCTCCGGAAGTGATGCGTTTGATCAACGGAGTAACCAGAACAGATAAATTCAACGGCCTTGACCTTGTCATCCTCGATTCCACCGATCCCGGTCAGGTGAAGGAAGTCCGGCAAAAAATCAGGATAGAAAACACATTATTCATCATTTCCAGCAAATCCGGAGGAACAGCCGAGGTGAACGCTCATCTCGATTTCTTCTGGAAGGAAACAGTAGATGCACTTGGAAAAAAGGCTGGTGAGCATTTCATAGCAATCACCGATCCGGGTACCAATCTGGAAGCGAATGCCAAAGAAAAGGGTTTCTGGCATGTCTATGCCGGAGATCCGATGGTGGGCGGCCGCAATTCTGCATTGACAGCATTTGGCCTTGTTCCAGCCGCGTTGATCGGCATGGACGTGGAAAAACTTTTGAGAAACTCCCAGGCGTTGGCAGAAAAGTGCCTGCCTGAAGTTCCGATGGGCGCGAATCCGGGTGCGGTTTTGGGTGCGATTTTGGGAACAGCCTGGAAACAGGGCAGGGACAAACTGACGATCGTCACCGATGCCGGGTGGGATTCCTTTGGGTCATGGATGGAGCAGCTTATCGCTGAAAGCAGCGGCAAACAGGGGAAGGGAATCATCCCGGTTGCCAATGAACCCGAGTTGGCGCCAGAACGATATCAAAAAGATCGCATTTTCGTGTATCTGAATTCGAACAATTCCAAAACCTCATTCATCGATTCGGTTCGAAAAGCCGGCCATCCGGCTATTGAAATAATGGTAGACGATTCCTATGACCTGGGCAGTCAATTTTACCTGTGGGAGGTGGCAACAGCCATCGCCTGCACGATCATGGGAGTGAATTCCTTCGATCAACCCGATGTGCAGGATAACAAAACACGCACGGTGAACAAGATCAACGATTTCCGCAAGGAAGGCAAATTCCGGGAAGATGAACCGGTTTTGGCTTTACCCTATGCAAAAATATTCGGGGATCCAAAAAAGATCGATCTCAAGAACCCCTCTTTACACGACCTATTAATCGATTATTTGCAAAAAGTGACCAAACCAGGCGATTATGTGGCTATCAACGCGTATATGCCGCGCAATCAAAAAAATATCGAAGATCTGACGCGCTTGAGAGCGAGTATTTTAGAAGCAGTTCCGGTGGCGACGACACTCGGATTTGGCCCGCGTTTCCTGCATTCCACCGGGCAGCTACATAAGGGTGGACCGGATAATGGCGTGTTCATCCAAATCACCGCTGATGTCGTGGAGGACATTGAAATCCCTAGTGAAGGGATGACATTTGGAGTCCTGGAAAAAGCTCAATACCTGGGTGATTTCGAAGCCTTGCAGGCTCGCAATCGAAGGTTGATTCGCATTCATATGAACCAACCCGATCACATGAAGCTGGTGAAATAACTCATGACCAACTCGCGTTTGGATGATTTCGAACAGTATCGCGCGAAGATGAATGAGCGCATTTCTCAGATCGATCATCTGGGGATCAAGCGCTTTTACAACCTGGATACATCAGCCTATCAGGATGGCGCCCTGGATGCCAGGACGAAGGAATTGCTGGGGCTGACTGCTTCGATGGTTTTGCGATGCAATGATTGCATCGATTATCATATCCTGCAATGCGTCAATTCCGGATGGACCGATGAAGAACTTTACGACGCGTTCAATGTGGCGCTTG
>CAYWCH010000137.1:4173-6777 GCA_964456715.1 uncultured Anaerolinea sp.
GGAAGCATCGTCATACCGCATTTGCGTCACGCGGTGGAATCACTCGATCTGGCCAGAAAGAAGCTCCAGGGTTGATCCTGGAGCTTTTCATATATCTTTATAATTTGTTTCGCCAAGTTCTGATAACAATAAAACTGCGATAAAAATCGCCCAATGCGTAGGTGATTTATATTTTCGTCTGGGCCAGGGCGATACAGCCAAGTACACCGGCGCGATCCCCCAAACCGGGAAGCTGGATAAGGGTATCTGTATGTTTGATCAGGTCATCGCTTTGAATATAGCCATTCAACCTCGAAACGACTTCAGTCCGAACCAGCTCGATCAAACCTGATACTTTCATCACTCCGCCGCCAAGGATGATTCGCTCAGGGGAGGTGGTCAGAATCAGATTTGCCAGGCAATAGGCGATATATTTGGCTTCGATTTGCCAGGCAGGGTGATCAAGTGGGAGCGATTCTGCGGGTGTACCCCAGCGAGCCTTGATCGCAGGACCGTTTGCCAACCCTTCCAAACAATCGCCATGCGAAGGGCAGCTCCCCGGGAACGGGTCTGCTTGCAGATCGTGTGGTATGAACATGTGACCGATCTCCGGATGAAGAAGCCCATGAACCGGTTTTCCATCAATGATCACACCGCCGCCAATACCTGTACCGATGGTCAGGTATATGTAATTGGAACAACCCACCGCGGAACCCCATTTACCCTCACCAAGCGCTGCGGCGGTTACGTCAGTGTCAAAGGCTATGGGTAATAAGAGCCCTTTTTGCAGATAGCCCAGAATATTTGAGTTACGCCAGGCAAGCTTGGGTGTTGAGGTGATGTAACCATATTGTGATGAATCGGTATGAAGCTCGATCGGGCCAAATGACCCCAGGCCTATTGCTGACAATTCAATCTTGTGTGAACGTTTTACCTCTCCAAAGAATTCAACCACCTCTGGCAAAGTCGCTTCAGGAGTTGTGGTGGAGATGCGTTTTTCTGCCAATATGTGTTGTTGATCAGACGCAACAATACAATTGAATTTTGTCCCACCCGCCTCAATTCCAGCAAACCATTTCATATTTCAAACCTTTTTTAGAGAGATTGGGTTAATCATAGCATAACAAACGGGTATCACCAGTGATTCAAGTATAATCTGGCCTTATTACTCATTTCAACATGGTTGAGCTCAACTTTTGATTTCATTTCATTTTGTCATCAGGCGAGTGAGAACCAAATTCATTTTTTTCGAGGGAGCAATGGATCTATTTGAGAAGTGCCGAAACTACACAGACGCAAGAAAAGCCATTGAGAGGGGGGTGTATCCATATTTCATTCCACTAAATGAAAATGAGGGCACAGAGGTTGTGTTCCAGGGCAGGCGATTGATCATGTGCGGATCAAACAACTACCTGGGATTGACCACCCATCCTAAAGTGCGTGAAGCAGCCATTGAAGCCATCAAGAGATTTGGCACAAGCTGCACCGGGTCGCGTTTTTTGAACGGAACCCTCGCGATGCATGAGCAACTGGAACATGAGTTGGCTGAATGGGTTGGGATGGAGTCTACGCTTGTTTTCTCAACCGGCATGCAGACCAACCTGGGAACTGTCAGTGCCCTGATCGGACGCGACGATGTGGTTGTGCTTGACAAAGAGGATCACGCGAGTATCGTGGATGGAGCCCGCTTGGGTTACGGTAAGATCGAACGCTATCGCCACAATGATCTGGAACATCTTGAGAAAGTTCTGCAATCCATCCCTGCGACTGCGGGATCTTTGTTGGTCGTAGATGGCTTATTTAGCATGGAAGGTGATCTGGCGCCCATCCCTGAACTGGCAAAATTGGCAAAAAAGTATGGTACCCGCTTCATGGTCGACGATGCGCACGGCATGGGTGTGATGGGAGGGGGGCATGGCACGGTGGCTCACTTTAATGCCACCAAAGACGTGGACCTGATCATGTCGACATTCAGCAAATCATTTGCATCACTGGGTGGCTTCATTGCCGGCAATGAAAACACGATTGATTACATCAAACACAACGCCCGCGCGTTGATCTTCAGCGCCAGCATTCCACCTGCCAACGCAGCCGCTGCTCTGGCAGCCTTGCAGGTGATGCGCGAAGAACCTGAAAGAAGCCAGCGTGTATGCGAAATAGCAGCGAAGATGCGCAAGGGATTCACGCAGCTTGGTTTCAATATAGGTAAATCTGAAACGCCGGTCATCCCCATCATCATCGGGGATGATGAAAGAACATTCCAATTGTGGAAATTACTTTTCGATAATGGCGTATTTGTCAATCCGGTCATCAGCCCGGCGGTCAGTGCCGGCCACCAGTTGCTGCGAACCAGTTACATGGCGACCCATACAGATGGGCAAATGGATAAAGTGCTCGATACATTTGCGAGAGTCGGTAAGGAAGTCGGTGTAATCTAGGATCAAAAATGAACAAAAAAGCGCGAGTCTTTCAACGGCTCGCGCTTTTGGTTTACTTTGTCATGAAAAGGATGCCGATGCAGCCTGGACCGCAATGGCTCGAAATGGTCGCGCCGGCGTGAGTGATGCAAACTTCCTTGATAGGCGCCAGCTTGAGCAGTTCCTGTTTGAGATAGACAGCATCGTC
>CAYWCH010000138.1:0-6501 GCA_964456715.1 uncultured Anaerolinea sp.
AACGGTAGGCCAGGTGGCGGTAATCGGGTACCGAGAGGATGACCAGGTCGGCCTGCTTGCCGGGTTCGATCGAACCGATGCGTTCGGCGCGCTGGATGGCGGCTGCGGCATTGATGGTGGCGGCCGCGACCGCCTGTGCCGGCGTCAGCTTGAGGTAGCGGCAGGCCAGGGCAATGACGAACTGCATGCTCTCGCACCAGGCCGTGCCGGGGTTGATGTCAGAGGCGATGGCCAGCAGCCCATTGGCGGCGATGATCTCCCTGGCCGGTGAATACTCCAGCTGCGCCAGCCCGAATGGCGTACACGGCAACGAGACTGCTACTGTATCGCTTGCCGCCAGCGCCCGGATATCGGCACTAGAGGTTTTGACCAGGTGGTCCGCCGAGGCGACGCCCAATTCGCTGGCCAGCGTTGCTCCGCCCAGGTTGGCGAACTCGTCCACGTGCAGCTTTAATGGAAAACCCAAATCCCTGGCGACAGTCAGGATACGGCGGGTTTGTGCCAGGTTGAAGGCGCCGTCCTCGCAGAACACGTCCACGAAGGGCAGCGGGTGTGAGCCGGCATGCTGCGGCCACCAGGATTTCAATTGTGGCAGCATTTGAGTTGCTACCAACTCGGTGTAGGCGTCCTCGCGGCCTTTGTATTCAGGTGCGATGGCGTGCGCTCCGAGGAAGGTGGTCGCCAGTTCGAGCGGGCCCTCATTGTCCAGGCGCAGCAGCGTCTCAAGTTGGACCAACTCAGCGTCGATTTCCAATCCGTAACCGCTCTTGGCTTCGGCTGTGGTGGTGCCGTGACGGAAAAGCGCTTCTGTGCGCGATTTGGTCTGTGCGTATAACTCTTCGGGGGAAGCTTCCCGGGTAGCTTTGACGGTGGAGGCAATCCCGCCGCCAGCGGCCATGATCTCCATGTAGGTCTTGCCCTGCAAGCGCATCTCGAACTCGGCAGCGCGGTCCCCGGCCCAGACCAGATGGGTGTGCGGATCCACGAAGCCGGGCAGCACGGCCATGCCGCCGGCATCCAGGTGCTCTTCATGAGGGTATTTCGCAGTCAGGGCCTCGCTGGTATCGGTCTCAACGATCTCCCCGCCGCGGATCAGCACCGCGCCGCGATCGATGATGCCCAGGCGGCCAAGATCGGCGCCGCGCTGCGGTGCGCCGGCCAGGGTGAGCAATTGGGAACTGTTGACGATCAGCATGGGATCCTCCGCTGCATTGGGTGCGTGCAGGTGAGGGTATTATAGCGCAGGTGAGCTTTCACCGGCTACTTGCTCGACTTTACCCCCAGCAACGCCAAACTGGCCAGGATGATGAAAACGATCGCCGCGACGCAGTTGGCCCAGAAGCCGAGCGCGAAGAGGAACGGACCCACCAGGGTACCGAACATACGCCCCAGGGAGAGAGCGGTTTTATTGATGCCCATCATGGTGGCGCGCGCTTCGGGGACAAGGTCGGTCATTAGCGGCTGCGCAGCCACGAAGGCGAACTCAAAACCGAGGTAAAACAGGAAGAGGCCGATCAACGCTCCCGCCTGGGATTTCCCGATGAATGGCAGTGTTGCCGCCACCAACGCGATAAACCCGAAACCCAGCCAGATGCTGCGCTTGCGCCCGATGCGGTCGGAAAGCACGCCGCCAAGCGATTCACCAGAGAGCTCTGAGATGCCGATGAGTACCGAAGCGGCTCCCAACGCGGCCAGCTTGAGCCCGAAGGACACTTCCAGCCAGACGCCGAATACCAGGTTGATGACCTCGTTGGCGGCTACCATCAGCAGACTCATCATCAGTGCAGCCCGCGCGCTGGGTGATTGGAGCACCACTTTGATGTTCGCAAATGTCCCGTTCGAGGAGTTGGAGGGAGGCTTCTGGTTGGGGATCAGCCAGGCGATGAACGCCATCGAGAGTCCCCCAAGCACGGCCAGAATCGGGAAGGGCGCCTTCCAACCGTAGCGATCCATCACCAGACCCACCAGCGGCATACCGATGATGAAAGCCAGCGCCCAGCCCCATTCCACCATCGCCAGGGCCAGGCCGAGACGGCTTTCGCGCACATTGTCGCCCAGGTAAGCTTCCATCGAGGAGACGTAGACGTACATTCCCAGGAAGGCCAGGTTAACGGAGATGAAGAAGGAGATAAAGGTAGGCCATAAGACGAAGAGCAGACAGGAGGCTGTGAACATGCCCAGGCCGATCAGCAGACTCAGTTTGCGCCCGCGCCGGTCGGCAATGGGGGTGATGAAAGGCGAAAGCGCACCGGTGGCAGAGCGCACCGTCAACACCATCGAGATGGAGGTCAGGTTCACGCCCAGACCGGCAGCGAAAGTGTTTAAAAAGGGATAGATCATGCGGGTTGAAATGTTCACCACCATACGTACGGCTGAAAACAGGATGACCTGCAAACGTAGCGGGTGATGGAATCTGGTTGTGTTTTCTGCCATAGTATTACTTCCGTTGCTTCCAATAGTTGCAAATAAAAATCCCCTCCAGTTCATTTCACGAGGAGGGGAGAATTGGTATCCCGTAAAAACCTATTCGATCGTTCGCTGAGGACGTTCCGGCAGGCTGTTGAAATAGATGACCAGGTTGGTGTAGGCGGCAACCCGTCCGGCGCGCACCAGGATGTCAAGTTCCTCGTTGAGCACGTGGTGGCTGAATTCCTTCTCGGTGACTTCGACGAAATCACCCGATCGCACGTCTTGATATAGGGCATCGCCCCAATCGATGACGATATTTCCATCTTTAAGTACAATCACCCATTGGCGATTGATTGGTGTACCGGCTGACATATACGCCTCTCTTTTTGTGTTCGATTCGATAATGGAAAAAAGCGATAAGCCTGTACGTCTACCTGGCAAACGTGTCGAAGGTGGTCTTGCGCAGTTTCTCGATCAGTTCAGCCTGCGTGCCGCACCAAAGCTCATGGATCGGGCAGTCCTCTGAGAAGGGGCAGCCTTCCGGAGATAGGGTGCACTCGTTCAGGGCAATGGGGCCGTCAATGGCTTCGACAACTTCCAGAACAGAAATATCTTTGGGATCCCGAGCCAGGGTGACGCCGCCTCGCGCTCCGCGCGAGGTGTGGATCAGGCCGGCGATGGAAAGCTGGGAGATGATCTTGGCAAGAAATGAAGGCGGGATCTTCTTTGATTCCGCGATCTGACTGGTGGCAGCCCGGTGGGCGGGTTCTAGCTTTGCCAAATACAGCATCGCCCTCAATGCGTAGTCGGCCTGACGTGTGATCTGCATAAATCGTACCTCTGATTGGACAATTTAGGTATTAATACCTTATTTATCTCATATTTTCCAAAATTCCGCAATAGGTAAAGTTATTTTATTGTTTGTTCATCAAGAAAAATATCCTCTGATGAGCAGCCGCAGGTATAATTCATCTATGAGCAGATTTAAATTCACTTCTCCCGTTACCATCCGTTACAGTGACCTGGACCCGCAGTGGCACGTCAACAACGGCCGCTTCCTGGCTTATTGCGAGACCGCCCGCTTGCAGTACATCCGTAAGCTCGGACTCTTCGACGGCAAGGATTTCAACGCCCTGCCGTTCATCGTGGCCGACGTTCACGTGAGCTACAAGGAACCGATCGAACCCCTGGACGAGGTGGTGGTGTCGATGGGTGTGACGAAGATCGGCAACAAAAGCGTGATCATGGAGTATGAAGTGACCACGCCGGATGGTTCCCGCCTGTTCGCCAGCGCCGAGACCGTGATGGTGGCCTACGATTATCACACCAAGAAATCGATTCCCGTCAGTGCCGAATTGCGCAAGATCATCGGCGATTTCGAGGGGAAAACCTTTTAGGAGCAAATCATGACTCTCCCCAATGTAGATGAAAAAGCCCTGGTCGCTTTTTTAGCCGACCTGTTAAACACCCCCAGCCCCACCGGGCTGGCCGAACCGGCAATCGCCTTTTGCGAGAAGGCATTCACTGCCATTGACGGCATCAAGACCCGGCGCACCTTCAAGGGGGCCCTTTTGGCAAGCTGGGACGGTGAAAAGAATGACGCGCCCCGCGCCCTGACCGCCCATGCCGATACCCTCGGCGCCATGGTCAAGGAGATCAAAGAGAGCGGCCGGCTGTCGCTGACACAGATCGGCGGTTATGCCTGGAACTCCATCGAGACCGAAGGCTGTTACGTGATCACCCGCAAGGGGGATAAGATCCGCGGCAGCATCCTGCTCACAAAAGCCTCATCGCACGTCTTCGGCGGCGAGGTCGGCAAGGCGGAACGCTCCGGCGACAACATGGAAGTGCGCCTTGACGCCGTGGTCAAATCGGCGGACGATGTGCGCAAGCTGGGCATCGAGGTGGGTGATTTCGTTGCCCTCGACCCGCGTGTGGAGTTGGTCAACGGCTTTGTGCGTTCGCGCCACCTGGATGACAAGGCCTGCGTGGCCTGCATCCTGGCCGCGGTCAAAGCCATTGCCGCTGCCGGGTTGAAGCCGAAGCAGACCGTACACATGCTCATCAGTAATTATGAAGAAGTCGGTCACGGCGCGGCGGCGGGTATCCCCGCGGATGTGCATGAACTGGTGGCCGTGGATATGGCCGCGGTCGGCGCCGGGCAGACCTCTGATGAATTCCACACCACCCTGTGTGTCAAGGATTCGGGTGGCCCTTATCACAACGGATTGAGCAACCACCTGCGCGACCTGGCCGACGCCAACGGCATCGACTACAAGGTGGATATCTACCCCTACTATGGCTCCGACGGCGAAGCCCTGTGGCGCGCCGGCGGCAACGCGGCCGTGGCTCTCATCGGTCCGGGCATTGACGCCTCGCACAGCTACGAACGCACCCACCTGGATTCACTCATTGCCACCACCAACTGGGTGATGGCTTACCTGCTCAATTAAAAATAAAGCACCACCAGAGCTGGATACACTGGTGGTGCTTTTTGAGTTTCCCCGGGCTAATATTTACCTTCATAAACAACCAGGCTAATGATGTACATTAGCAAAGTTGCAACGACAATCCCAGCCAATGCCCACCAGGCAAGGTTTGGATCGATTGGCTTATTGGTGACACCGATAACCAGCAGGGCTAAGTAGGTAAGCCCGGCTCCGGTATAGAAAGCATTACTTCCAGCCCGGTAACGTATCCAGGATGAACGCTCATCCGTTGATTGAATGCTGTCCTGGTTGAGAACAGCTGGATTTCGCAGGTAGCTTCTGGTTCGAAACAGGGTCCAAATCCCCCAGAGTATCAGGAATAACCCCAATCCTTTAGCAAGTTTCAAGTAAACCTGGAGCGACATTTGTTGATTCAAAATTAAAGCAGGGAAGACAAGTATGACGCCTGCGCAAATCAGAAGAATCCCTTGCATTTTCTTTGTTTTGATGAATTTGGTTTTATTGTCCATCATGATCTTTCTCCTCGTCTGAAAAAATATCCTCTATCAACAACCCAAAAACCCTGGCGATTCTAAATGCCAGAACAAGCGAAGGGTTATATCTGCCTTGTTCAAGCGAAATCACTGTTTGCCGGGAAACGCGTAATCGATCGGATAATTCTTGCTGGGTCCAACCTTTTCCTGACCTGAGTTCTTCCAACCGGTTATTCATAATCCTCCTTTGTAAAGTTTCCTTTACATTATAAGAGAAAATGAGCATATGTCAAGTGACCTTTACATCAAAAATATACTTTATCTGGTTTACTTATTCACATCATTCGGGTTTAGGCTTCTACGCGGCAGGAAATTTCATCCAAAAACTGGTAAAATCGAATCAAACCTGACCATTTTGGTCAGTATCGAACTGTCTCTGCAATCGGACAGTTCAGGAGGATTATCTTTTGGCAGGCATGGAACGTTTTACCCAGCGTGCGCGCAAGGTGCTGACGCTGGCTCATGAAGAAGCTGAACGCTTGCGTCAGCCTTATATCAATACCGAGCACATCTTATTGGGCTTGATCATGGAAGACGGTGGAGTGGCCGGGCGCGCCCTGCGCGACCTCGGACTCGAGACCGACCGCGTCCGTGAGGTGGTGGAACACCTGAGCGGCTACGGCTTGCAGGAATCCGGCATCATCGAACTCTCGACCGGTGCCCAGCAGGTGCTGGAATTCGCCATCGAAGATGCCCGCATGCTCGGACATCAATTTATCGGTACCGAACACCTTTTACTCGGACTTACCCGCGTCACCGAGGGCATGGCTCTGGAAGTGTTGAAGAAACTCGGCGTCACCCCTGAACAAATTCGCCGTCAGACCCGCCGCATCATGCAGGAGAACAGCAACCTGCCGGCCACCGCCGGCGGTGCCCCGCAGCCGCGCAAGGAAGACAAGAAGGAAGCCAAGACTCCCCTGGTCGACCAGCTCGCTGTGGATCTCACCACCCTGGCCGAGGAAGGCAAGCTGGACCCCGTCATTGGGCGCCAGAAAGAGATCGAACGTGTCATTCAAATTCTGGCCAGGCGCAACAAGAACAACCCTGCCCTCATCGGTGAACCCGGCGTGGGAAAAACAGCCATAGCGGAGGGACTCGCCCAGAGGATA
>CAYWCH010000138.1:6511-6741 GCA_964456715.1 uncultured Anaerolinea sp.
GAACCCGCTGCTTCTCGGCGAGGCCGGGGTGGGCAAGACCGCCATCGTCGAGGGTCTGGCGCAGCGTATCACCGAAGGCGACGTCCCCGCGCCGCTGATCGGTAAACGCGTTCTCCAGCTTGATGTGGGTTCGCTGGTGGCCGGCACGATGTACCGCGGCCAATTCGAGGAACGTCTCAAGCGAGTCATCGACGAGTTGAAGGCTTCGAAGGCCATCCTCTTCATCGATG
>CAYWCH010000139.1:0-6735 GCA_964456715.1 uncultured Anaerolinea sp.
GGCTGCTTCGTCTGCTGGAATCGGTTTGCCCAAGCGCTCCTTCAAGGTTCCGCCCGGCAGGTACTCCATCACCAGGTAGGGAACGTTTTCATACTCGCCATAATCGATCACACCCACGATGTTCGGATGAGACAGTTTTGCCAACAGTTTAGCTTCGCGCTCAAAGCGCTTTAATATATTTTCCAGTATGGCTGAACCAAACAAGTCCACACGGATGACTTTAATTGCCACGTCGCGTTCGAGGTGGGTATCAAAAGCTCTATAAACGATCGCCATTCCCCCCTGACCCAGTTGCTCCGTGATATGGTAATGATTGATCGAGCGTCCCAGTAAATCCATACGGTTCATCCTTTCTACAATCTACATCAATGCGTTTATCAAATCATGGTAAAGCGTTATTTAATCACGGGGATCAGCCAAAAACTGGACCCATCGGTTTCCACCGTCCAGCCTGAAATGCCGTTTTCAGCGCTGACGTTCCACCAGATCATTCCTTCAGCGCAAATCGGGCCATCGATGATATCCATGTAATCACCCGGTGGGATTGTGCCGATCTTTGCAAAATTTTGACCCGCATCCGCGCGGACGCGGTTGGCAACGTCATTGGGTACAGAAACATAGGCACGGTCACCCACCTGCAAATGCGAGATGAGCGAATCGCTGCACGGCTTCCAATAAGGGACAGGTTCCAACCAGTATTCGCCGATCGTCTTGGCAACCTCGGGAGTCCAGCCGCCATCGATCCAATCAGAAGAGAATTGCGGTTGGACATACCACATCAGGTAATCTGATCCGTCACACTCGGGACCATCCAGAACCAGCATGACCTCCCCTTCGTAGGCTTTGCCGATAATGTTATCGGATGGATGCGTGTCTGGAGTGGACCGGATACTGTTGGTTCCGCCCCCGAGAGAAACATAAACCAAATCCCCTTTTTTGATGTGCGAATCAACATGGCAATCCCCCGCGGAATAGATCGAGGGAGTGATCAGCCGTATCGCCTGTTGAGCCTGGGTGGGAAATTTGGTTGCTGTGGCTCGTCCAGCTGGCTGGGTGGTTTGGATGATCTCAGTGATCGAATCCGTGTGGGTGGCGCGATAACTGATCGCGGAAGATGAACCCCTATTTGAGCTATTATTAATCAGGCTAATGATCACGACCACCATAACGATCAGCGCCACCCCGACGATCGTCAGGACGACCGGCATGCTGTTCCGTTTTGGTGCTTCATATTGCGGCGGGTAAGCCGCGCCGCCGGGGGGGTAGTAACCCGGGGGTGTTTGCGGTGGGTACGGGTACGACGATGGAGGTTGAACAAATGTGGATGCCGATGAAACGGTTTGAAACGTTTGTTGGGGATCCGAAGGAAGATTGGCCGGAATGGGAGGTATGGTGGGAACTGTTTTCGCAGCAGCCGTTGAGGGCTGCAAGCCCAGCATGCCTTCCAGCGCGAGCTTGAACTCTGCCATGCTGCCGTAACGTTCCCGCGGGTCCTTGGCCAGTACCTTGTAGAAGATGTATTCCAGTTGAGCCGGCAGATCGGGTACAAACGAGGTCGGCCGGGGCAACGGATCGCGCGAGTGCATGATCATCACCGCCATGGGGGTATCCGCGGTAAAGGGCCTGCGTCCGGTCACCATCTCATACAGGACGATCCCCAGGGCGTAGATGTCCACGCGCGCGTCCACGTGTTTGCTGTTCACCTGTTCAGGAGCCATGTATTCGGGTGTGCCGATCGTGACCATGGTGCCTGTCAATTCGCCGGCATCTTCAGCATCGACCACCTTGGCCACACCGAAGTCACTCAGCATCGGTTGCCCGGTCTGGGTCAGCAGGATGTTGGATGGCTTGACATCGCGGTGGATGATGTGCCGGTTATGGGCATAATCGAGCGCATCGGCAATGGGGAGGATCATTTCAATCGCCCTTCGCCATGGCATCCTGCCCTTTTTATCCAGAAAGCCTTTCAGGGTGCCGCCGGGGATGTATGGCATGACCAGGTAGGGCATCCCCTCATGATTGCCGTAATCGGTCACGCTGACGATATTGGGGTGATTCAGTTTCGCGACCGATTTGGCTTCACGGTCAAAGCGCTGCAATGTTTTTTCGAGCGCACTGGGAAGGATGTTCTCAGTGCGGATGACCTTCACAGCCACTTCGCACTCCAGATGGGTATCGTAGGCTTTGTAGACAACCGCCATCCCGCCTTCGCCAAGTTTCTCGATGATGTGATACCGTCCAATGGATTGACCCTCAAACCCGGACACGACCCCTCCCGACCACTTAATTTATCGTTAATTTCTTCACAATTGATTGACAATCGCTATCCGCAATTATATAATGATTTCACATTCTAGTTCAATTTCAAGGGAGGGTTCAAATATGGCAACTCTGCATATGGACACCGAGGTTGCGCGCAGCAGCCAGTCAGCGATGTCGAACACACAGCAGCAGCTTGGCAGCATGTTACAAAGTATGACAAGCACGGTTAATGGTCTCCAATCTTCGTGGATGGGCAATTCGGCTACTGAGTTCTACGGCACCTACGATCAATGGCGCACCCAGATGACTTCGCTGCTCGACCAACTGGCGACCTTATCCACTCGTCTGCAGAACGAAATCACTGAATGGGAATCAGTATCCAGCAAACTCAACTAAGGCACGACATATAAATCAGATTATGCGAACCCATCCCCAAATATTTTTGGGGTGGGTTTGTATATAGGGTAGACAGATAATTATGCCACGTCAAAATTCTCAATCCGATCAGGCTCAGAGCGGAATCGCTGGAGTCTCTAAAAGCGCCACGAAACGGTTCGTCATCACCCCCAGAGAACCCTGGAGCCTGCCGGATGATCCGGTGGAATTGCCCGGCCCGGGCGAACTACCGGGGCAACCTCCTGCAATTAATCTCTTGTCAACCATCCTGCCGCCAGCGCTCATGCTGATCGCTGCAATTATCACAATTATCACATCAGGAAATTTCCTGGCCGGCGGCAGTATGTTGGTCATGGGTCTCGGTTTCCCGGTAGCAAATCTTATCGGTGTTTCAGCCCAGAAGAAAAAATATCAACAAACTCTCGTAGCACGCGAAGCCAATTATCGCGCAGCGCTTGAAAATGAACGCAAGAAATTATCCTTCAAGGTTCAGGAACAACGCCAGACCCTTGAGGCAGAATATCCTGGTCTCGATTCGTTGAGCCAGATCGCGCTGGAACAATCAAAAAGGTTATGGTGGCGTCGCCCAACCGATGATGATTTCCTCTCTGTCCGATTGGGCAAAGGAATGGGGAAACCTTCTTTTGCAGTTCAACCTCCCCGGATTACCTCTCAATCCGATCCGCTGGTGCCGCTCAGCTTTGGTTTGATCAACGAGTTCCAAACCGCGGCCGAGATCCCGATGCTGATGAGCTTAAGCCAGACAGGCAGCGTGGCAATCGCCGGAAACAATCAAAACGCGATCCAAAAATTCACCCGACGCATGGTTGTGGATCTCATCGTCCACCACTCACCTCGCGATCTTCACATTGCCCTCCTAGCCAACACCAAGGGGACCGAAGAAAGCTGGTCGTGGTTGAAATGGGTCCCACACACCGGGGCGCTTTCAAGCGACAGTCACCAGCAGCGCCTCAATTATTCAGACAGGCAAATAGACGAATACCTGAAGTGGCTGCAGGATGAATTGAACAACCGGATGGGTCAGGATGACCGTATGGCGAACAAACGCAGATCATCCAGAACTGCCCTGGTGGTTCTGTTGGACGATGACGACCTGGCACGGCAAACACCTGAAATCGCGCAGATCGCACAATATGGTTTTGAGAACGGTATCTACCTGGTCTTCGTCGGCGGTCAAAACTGGCCGCGGGAATGCCGGGCACGAATCGATATCACAAGTGATAAAGACTTCATGCTGACGCAAACCTGGAATTTGAGCGGCAAGGACGCGCGCATTTCAGGTGAGTTCGAATCAGCTTCCACGGATATTTGTGAAAATATCGCCCGTTCACTTGCCAGTCTGGATGTCCCTGGCGGTCAATCCATCGTTCAACTACCCGAGAGTATCCGCGTCTCCCAGGTATTGGGTGCCAGCCCCATGTCGCTGGATACGATCAAGGAACGCTGGTCAAGGAACTTCGCTTCAAACGAACTGTTGCGATTCCCCATTGGCGTGAGAGCAGGCCGTGAAACGCTTGAGCCCATGATATTGGACCTGCGCCCATCCGGATTGGGAGGCGAACAGGCCTTCCATACGGTGCTGTTTGGTACCACCGGCAGCGGTAAAAGCGTTTGCATGCAATCCATGATCCTCACCGCGGCTTACCTCTACCCGCCGTCCGTCCTGAACTTCCTCCTGATGGATTTCAAAGGCGGCGCGTCGGCATTGACAAAGCTCAAAGAGCTGGGGTTGCCCCATTGCGTGGGAAATGTCACCGATCTCAACACGGAGTTGACCAAACGGGCCCTCACCGCACTGGACAGTGAATTCAAGCGCCGTAAACAGATCTTCGAAAAGGTCGGCAATCCTGAAAACCTCTTTGTTCTCAACGAACGATATCCCGACCAGGCCCTGCCACATCTGCTCATCGTGCTGGATGAATTCTCGAAGGGTTTTGAACTCCTCCCCGAGATGCAGCCGGTGCTGCAAACCCTGGTTTCACAGGGCCGCGCCCTGGGCATGTACCTGCTTCTGGCAAATCAAAAAGCGACCTCAGCGGTGGACAGCCTGATGGCAAACATCGGCTGGAGGATCGTTCTGAGGGTGGAGGGTAAAGACGAAATGCGCCTGATTGATGGCTCGCTTCCCATCACCAGCCGACCTGGGCACGGATACGTCCGCGTCAAGGAACAGGTTTACGAATTCCAGGCAGCACGATCCGACCAGCAATTGCAGAAGGCTGCCGCGACAGTGGTGGATGAATTCAAGATAAATGAAATCCTGCCGGATGGCAGCTTGCAGAAGATCTACACTTATGCCGATTCCATGGTGCAGTCAGAAACATCTGTAGCTCCGAAAAAAACCGAATTGGAAGCCTATATCAGCTTGATGATCGAATGCCAGAAGGAATTGAACATCAAACCTGCCCACCCGATCTATATCGATCCGCTGCCCGATGAAATCGATCTCGCTGAACTGCTGGCCGACTCGGAAGTGAAAAAACAATATGTCAGCGGAAAATGGGATCTGAAGAAAAGATTCGATCGACCACCTGTCATTCCGCTGGGTTATCTGGATATCCCCGCCGAAAGTTTGCAGGTGCCATTCAACATCAACTTCTCAGATAAAGACGGCCACCTGTGGATCATCGGCGCGCCTGGCAGCGGCAAGGAAATGGCACTCACCTCCTTGATCCTCTCCCTTGCCCAGGTGAATACTCCTGAAGAAGCCCAGATCTACATTCTGGAATTCGGCGCCGGAGAAATGAAACAACTCGAAGATCTGCCGCATGTCGGCAGCGTCATCCGCCCGGGTGAAAAAGAAAAAGTACTGCGCCTGTTGAATTACCTCGATCAGGAATTTGAGAAGCGCACCGCCCATGAAAATACCATGACCGATGGAAACCTACTGGCGGGGCCGGATATTTACCTGGTCATCAATAACTTCGCAGAAATGACCGCGAATTACCAGGATGAAATCGTGAAACTGTCCCGGTTCGGACGCGACGGAAAAGCGGCCGGGATTCACCTGATCATCTCAACAAACCGCGGTCTCGACCTGGCACGGTCTCTTTCCAGCATCCTTGCCAGGCGCCTGGTTCTACAGTTGGCCAGTCAGGATGAGTACATCGACATCCTGAATATAAAGGCACCGGACCTCAGTTCGAAGGCGCCGGGGCACGGCATCTGGATGGATACGACAGACCTCCATGAATGCCAGGTGGCGGGTTTCAAGGGTTCGGTCAAGACGTTTGCCAGAGAAATGTCCAAAGCCTGGACGGGGAATCGGCCTTACAAGATCGAAACCATGCCGTCCTGCATTTCTAATACTGAACTGTTGGAAAGACAAAAAGCGAAGAAATTTAGTTCGGGTGTTCACATCCCGGTTGGGGTTGCATACGACACACTCGATACCATTTGCCCCGATCTGCTGCGCGAGCTACCCACCTGGCTAATCCTCGGCGGGCGTGAGTCAGGGAAGAGCAATTTCCTGGCTTGCGTTGCCGAATCCGTGCTGCAGAGTGAACCCGATGTCTGGAAGGTCAACACCTTCTCACTGCGGCGGTCACCCCTGGCGGCCCATGTGAAGAAGCTGAATGGCGTAGAGAGTTTCAATACGATCAAGAATGTGACGACCCGATTGCAGGAAATGATCAAAGTGATCGGTGAACACGAAGAATGCGAAAGCTGCCGTTACCTGCTGCTGGTTGATGACCTGGGTGCCTTCTTCGAGCCGGGTGCTGAAGAGGCCAGCCTGGCATTGAATAACTTTGTCACTTCTGTTGCCGCCCGCCGCGACGTGTTCATAATGGCATCAGGCGTTGCCGATGAATTACGGACACAGCTATCGACTCCGATCATGAAACAATTGCGACAAAACCACGTTGGTATTTCACTCTCTAAAGATTCCTTTGATATGCTTTCAAGTCCAAAACTGAGAGTTGTACATCCGCTATCTGCAAGCTTTTTTAACAATTCATTATCCCTGCCTATACGAATATCACACTGGCTCATCCACTGCATCTTTAAATTTTTTATTTCATTTAAGAGCTTGTCTAAATATTCTCTGTCAGAAAA
>CAYWCH010000140.1:0-6711 GCA_964456715.1 uncultured Anaerolinea sp.
ATATACCCCTTACCGCCTGGTTCTCACCTGGGTCGGCAACGGCGTAAGCGCTTCAGCCCCTGCCGCCGTGGATTATCGCATGAGCGCCGGGTTGTGGCACGCGCTCATCCAATATGCCTCGCTCGATCTGCCCGCGGATGACTGGGGAAAACCGCTGGATGTGACCGAAATGCAGGTTTGCTCACCATCGGGCATGCTCCCCACTGGCGATTGCCCCACCATCTCCAGCGACGTTTTCATCTTTGGCAACGAACCCACCCAGGCAGACACCCTGTACCAGAAAGCCAAAGTCAACCGTGAAACCGGGCTGCTTGCAACGGTTTACACGCCGCAGGATATGATCGAGGAGAATGTTTTTCTGAACGTTCCCGCCAATATCCGCAATTGGGCGATCAACGCCGGTTATGCGGTGCTGCCGCAGGGCTATGACGCCATCCCGATGACCGCCGCCAACCCCCTGGTGCAGATCAACAGTCCGGTGATCTTTTCATCCGTGAAGGGAAAAGTGACCATCACCGGAACAGCCAACATTGAGTCCTTTGCTTCGTATACCATCCAGGTGGGTCAGGGAATCTACCCCGATACCTGGCAGCAGATCGGTAACACTGTCACCAAACCGGTGGTTAATGGAACGCTGGCTGTCTGGGATACCAGCGGTCTGGAAGGTTTGTACGCCATCCGACTTACAGTGGTTACGACGAACAATGAAGTGAGCACTTCCGTCATTCAAGTGACGGTGGATAACTCAGCTCCCGTAATCCAGATCACCTACCCGGCAGCAGCTGGCAAGGTGATTGCCATCAACGGTGCCGTTACCCTGACAGCGAATATCTCCGATACCGTTGGGGTGGACCGGGTGGAATGGTGGATCGATGGCAAGCTGATCTCAGAACAAACCGACGCGCCGTATATCGTTTCGTGGACTTCGACGCCGGGGAAGCATAAACTGCAGATCAAAGCCTGGGACAAAGCCGGGAATGAAGCTGTTTCAGAGTTGATCCAGTTCGAAGTACTGAAATAACCCAACCAATCTGTCACCACTTGCCAGGCAAGTGAAATCAAAGCAATGGAGGGAACATCATGTCTAAAAGTCCGAATCCGATTTTAAGAAAATTGGGGTTGGCTGACGATGACCGCGTCGCGATCATCCACACCGATGACATTGGTATGTGCCAGTCGAACGTGGATGCCTTTTCAGACCTGTGGGAAGCAGGGATCATTTCCTCAGGAGCCATCATGGTTCCATGTTCCTGGTCGAACGCCGCCATTGAGTTTGCCAGGGCGCATCCCCAGGCTGACCTGGGTGTGCACATGACCTTGACCAGCGAGTGGTCGACTTATCGCTGGGGGCCGATCTCCACCCGCGACCATCGTTCCGGTATGGTGGACGATGAAGGTTACTTTTACCGCACCTCGGAAGACGCGCAAAAGTTCGGCAAACCCGCGGCGGTGAAGGTCGAGTTGCAGGCGCAATTGGATCGGGTATTGAAAGCCGGATTGAAACCGACCCACATCGACACGCACATGGGATCGGTTGCCTGCGTGAAATTCATGAATGCCTATATCGGTCTGGCAGAAAAATACAAACTGCCACCGATGGTCTTCCGAATGGATGAGGAGGAATGGCGCGCCACCGGTCTGGACCCGCTGACCGCGAAACTGGCAGCCCGCTTGATCATGAGCCTGGAAGAGAAGAAGATTCCTCTGCTCGATCACATCTGCCAGCTCCCCCTGGACACGGATAAAGACCACACGGATGTGGCGAAGAAGGCACTTTCAGATCTCAAACCCGGCATCACGCACTTTATCATCCACCCCAACAAGGATACCCCTGAGATCCGCGCCATCGCCCCGGACTGGCGCGCCCGTGTGGGGAATTACCAGGATTTCATGAGCGACGAGATCCGCAAGCACATCAAGAAGATCGGTCTGCACGTGATCGGTTATCGTGCCCTGGCTGAATTAATGTAGCTCAACAGGAGGAAAAATGAACGCGACGAAAACCATGCAACCGGTCAAACTGACCCCCAAGTTCAAGATCATCTGGGGAATCGCCTCTCTGGGCGGGAATATGATCTCCGGGATCTTTGGCGCGCTGCTCCCCATTTTTTATCAGGATTACCTGGGGTTGGAATCGAAATGGATCACCCTGGCGTCCGTCATCTACGGCCTCTGGAACGCGATCAATGATCCAATCTTTGGTTTCATGTCAGACAGCACCCGTTCGAAGAACGGCAGGCGTATTCCCTTTATGCGTTACACAGCCCCATTCCTTGCCGCCAGTTTCATCCTGGTCTGGTTTGCGCCGCAGCATGCCACGAACATCTGGCTCTTCGTCTGGATGCTCGTAAGCATGATCCTGTATGACGGATGCTATACCTTGATCATGCTGGTCTACTCCGCCCTCCTGCCTGAATTGAGTGAGTCTGACACCGAACGCAACCATCTGCAAATATCGTCCTCGTTATTCGGCATGGTCGGTATGCTGCTTGGTTTCCTCATCCCCGATTTCTTCCGCCCCAAGGCAGGCAGCGATCCTTCGTTCATGCCCCTGCAGATCGCCATGGTGGTGGTGGGTATTACCTGCATGCTGTTGATCCTGGTGACCACCTTCAACGTCAAGGAACGATTGGAATTCACAAAGGTGGACAAGCCGCTCGGCTTTTGGGATCAGTTGAAAGCAACCTTTTCCAGTAAATCCTTTTTGGTGCTGGTGGCTCAAAACTTCATGTCCATCCTGGTTTCCTCCCTGGTCACCGGTTCGATGTATTACCTGGCCGATTATGTGATGCAAACTTCGACAATCACGCTGTTGATCTATCTCTTCGTCCCCTTGCTGATCGGAATCCCAATCACAAACCTCATCCGGAAAAAGGTGGGGGTGTTAAGAGCGCAGCAGATCCTGTTGGTGATCGCCGGTGTTGGATTGTGCACCTTGACCTTCCTGCCGCTCAAATTCATACCGTTGTCGCTGGTATTCGCCGGGTTTGGCCTGGCTGGTCCGCAGACCTTGACCAACATCCTTTTTGCCCAGGTAGCCGATGAAGATGAAGTCCGCACCGGGGTACGCCGCGAAGGCTCATTCTTTGGCGTCAACGCGCTCATCACAAAACCCGCCCAATCCATCGCGTTGGCTTTGGCACCATGGATCCTGGAGATCACCCATTTCGTCACGCGCAGTTCCAATGCCGGAGACATCGTCCTCAATCAACCCGCGCCCGCAATATTTGGCATTAAGCTGTTCATGGGGTTGATCCCGGGAGCAGCAATGCTGATCGGAGCAGTGATCCTGTTCCTGTTCCCGTTACAGGGCGATCACCTGAAAAAAATCCAGCAAAAGGTTTTAGAAATGCACGCTCAAAAACAAACCGAATTGGAAAAAATGGCATAAAGAGATCGGACTGGTTTTCGCCAGTCCGATCGTTTTATCATGCTGAAGCTTTTTGAGTGAACCACTTGCCCTTGTTCCAGGGGGTACCGACATATTTGAAGAGGAAGTAATTACCTCCCCAATGCCCGGCTATCTTCCAGGCGATCATCAACAGGATAGCCAGAACCAGCAGCACCGGGTTCGAACTGACGGTTCCTGCCAACATATAGCTGAAGTTCATCAAGCCGCCAAAGAAGGCTGCCAGACCAACGAAAACACCCAGGATCAAGCCAATACCCACCAAAAGTTCACCAACAGCGACCAGTTTTGCGAACCATACATAAGAACCGTTATCCAGCAAGGACTGGATGAAACTGCGATACCAGTCGTAATAAATGGCCGGTTTGGCCGGTGCTTCCGGAATTTTCACTACATTGGTCCAAAATCCCTGCAGAGCCGCACCGGTCTGCATCCAGGCCGGGTTGGTCACCTTGTGCCAGCCGGCTTCGAGCCATTCATAGCCAACATAGACCCGGACGATCAGCCACAACCATGCCCATTTGGGACTGGTAAAGAGAGCGGTGACGAAAGGCGCATCGGTCATTGCTGTTGTATTGTTTAACTTCTTCATATCAAATCTCCATATTTTATTATGACTATTTTTATCTTAGTTATATAATTATTTTGGATATTGTCAACCCATTTCAATACACTTACCTCAAAAAATGGAAACTTGACATTTATTCAATGCGTATCCAAGTCTCCTCTCCTTGACGTATCCCGGTGTTTATCTGTTAGAATTTATCCGATGAAGAAGAAAACGCTCTGGATGTTCCTCTCGATCGTTCTCGTGATCACAATGGTCACAGGATTCCTGTTAATGGGCCGCGAGATCAATGTGACCGTGGACGGGAAAACCGTAAAAGTACACACCTACGCTTTTACCGTGCGTCAGCTTCTGCATTCCATGGGTTATAAACTAACCGCCAACGATGTGGTGGACCCTGCCCCGGCCGCCTGGCTATCAAACATCGAATCCGTTTCACTGGAACGCGCCCGAAATTTCTCGCTTTGGGTGGGGCCGGACGGCAAGATCTATAACATCAACAGCGCGGTCAAGACTCCGCGTGAACTGCTGGCGTTTGTGGGCATCTCCGCTGCCAAAGAGGACCTCATCAGGATCAATGGCAAACAATACCAGCTCGATGAGCCCCTGCCCGACCTGCGCAACATCGTGCTGCAATACATTCCGGCCATTCCCCTCTCAGTGAATCAAGATGGAAAGGCTTCCTTGATCCGTTCCAACGGCTCCTTTGTCGGTCAAGCCTTGTGGGCGGGTAATATCCGCCTCACCGGTGGATACGGGATCTCCATTCCGTTCACTCTGCCTTTGCAGAATGCCCGGGAAATCACCCTCACGAAGCCGGTGGCCCTGACCATTCAAGTGGATGGACGTAAAGTGAAGGCATTATCCACTGCCGATACGATTGGTGAAGCGCTTGCCGCCAGCGGCATTACCCTGCAAAATCTGGATTACTGCAAGCCCTCTGAAGACAGCGCCCTGCCGGCCGATGGAGCCATTCAAGTGATACGCGTCCGCGAAGAGGTGGTGGTTGAGCAGGAAAGCCTGCCGTATCATGTGACTTACGAGTACGACGACACTGTTGAGCTCGACCAGCGCAAAGAGGTCACCGCCGGAAAATATGGACTGGCTGTTACCCGTGAGTTGATCCGTTATGAAGACGGCGTCGAAGTTTCCCGCTCCACCGAAGCCACGACCACACTCATCGAGCCGGTGGATCAGGTCGTCGCAATTGGAACCAAGATTGTTTACCACACGCTCGACACCGGCTATGGGACGATCACCTACTACCGTGCAGTGATGGTCCATGCCACGTCTTATTCACCCTGCCGCCTTGCCCGTGCCGATGGTTCCTCTCAATGCGGTAATAAAACAGCCTCCGGAGCGCCCATGGGGAATGGCGTCATCGCCGTCACCACTGCCTGGTACAGGTACTTTAAAGGCGCTCAGCTTTATGTTCCGGGTTATGGCATCGGTACCATTCTGGATACAGGCGGGGGCATCCCCGGTCAATACTGGATCGACCTGGGGTACACCGATGCCGATTGGGTGAGTTGGTCCAGTTGGGTGACCGTTTATTTCCTGGCGCCTGCCCCTGCCAATGTACCGGGGGTATTACCATAGCCCTCCCGTCGCCCAACATCCACGCACTGCTGAGAGAACATCACCTCGATCCGCATAAGGGATTGGGGCAAAACTTTTTAACTGACAGCGGTGTCTTGAAGAAGATCGTTCAATTCGCTGATCTGACCCCGCAGGATCGAGTGCTTGAGATTGGCGCCGGTCTGGGCAGCCTGACCACCGTGCTGTCGGCGTCTTCAGCGCAGGTGACTGCCGTTGAGATCGATAAAAAGCTTATCCCCATCCTCAGAGAGGTTACAGCCCCTTATCCAAATATCAATGTTGTCCAGGGAGATATGCTAGAGTTGGATCCGGCGGCTTTTATGAACGCATCAGGCTACGTGGTGGTTGCCAATATTCCCTACTACATCACCTCGGCGTTGATACGGCACCTGCTCAGTGGTTCCTGCAAACCCTCACGCATGGTACTGACCATGCAAAAGGAAGTAGCCGCGCGTATCTGTGTCCAACCCGGAGACTATTCGCTGCTGGCACTCAGTGTGCAGGTTTTCGGTGAGCCGAGGATCGTTCTGAATATCCCCGCGGGTGCCTTCTTCCCCTCCCCCAAGGTCGATTCCGCCACCTTGCGCATCGATCTCTACGAAGAACCGCTCATCCCGGCCACAGACATGGATCGCTTTTTTCAACTGGCGCGCATCGGTTTCAGCCAGAAACGCAAAACCATGCGCAACACTCTGGCAGCCGGGCTGCATTGGACTGGTGATCAGGCAGCCGGGTTGCTCTCGGCGGCAGGCATTGACCCCAACCGCCGCGCCCAGACCCTGGAAATTCCCGAATGGCGCACCCTGGTGCTGGAATACCAGGAAATCATGAAGAATCCAAAATAGAAAGAGACTGGAGTGGAAATTTCACTCCAGTCTCTATCATTATTTGTTGCGTTTCAGATCGTGATAGCGGAAGGGCAGCCTCCAAACGCTAAATGCTGCCTCCAACTGGATCGAGAAATCGATCTTGGAAACTCCGTGGATCCGTTCGGCAAAGTAAATGGGGACTTCAGTGTAAGAAAAACCAAGTCTGGTTGCCAGGTAGGCCATTTCCACCTGGAACATGTACCCGTTGGACCGGACACGATCGAGAGGGATCCTCTGCAGGGCTTCCCTGCGCCACATACGGAATC
>CAYWCH010000141.1:0-6678 GCA_964456715.1 uncultured Anaerolinea sp.
CAAGGGCGGACCGGAAGCCAAGTTCTCTCTCAAACCTGTGGCCGAATACCTGTCTGACCTGATGAAGAAACCGGTTGCCTTTGCCAACGACTGCATCGGCTCCGAAGCCGAGGCCGCTGCCAAGACGCTCAAACCGGGCGAGGTGCTTGTGCTCGAGAATACCCGCTTCCACCCGGAAGAAGAAGCCAATGACATGGGCATGGCCAAACAGCTTGCGTCACTGGCTGAGCTGTTTGTTAATGACGCTTTCGGTACCGCACATCGTGCCCACGCTTCCACTGAAGGCGTGACCCACTTCCTGCCCGGCGTAGCTGGTTTCCTGATGGAAAAAGAGATCCAATACCTGGGTCAGGCAATTGCCGATCCCAAGCGACCATTCGTCACCATCATGGGCGGCGCCAAGATCAGCGACAAAATCGGCGTTATCAAGAACCTGCTCAAGAAAGCTGACGCCATCCTCATTGGCGGCGGTATGGCCAATACCTTCTTCAAGGCACAGGGATACCCTGTGGCTGATTCGCTTGTGGAAGATGAAGCTCTCGAAACCGCAAAAGAACTCCTTAAAGATGGCGGCACCAAATTACGCCTGCCCGTTGACGTTGTTCTGGCTGACAAATTCGACGCGGAAGCCAATTCCAAGACCATGGCAGTTGGTCCAATCCCCGACGGTTGGCGCATCATGGATGTCGGCCCCGAGACCGTCAAGGCTTATGGTAAAGTGATCGAAGCTGCCGGTACCGTGGTCTGGAATGGCCCGATGGGCGTTTTCGAAATGCCCAAGTTCGCGGAAGGCACTTATGGCATCGCCAGAGCGGTAGCTGCCAGTAAGGCTGTCAGCATCATTGGCGGCGGTGATTCAGTGGCGGCCATCCAACAATCAGGCCTGTCCGACAAGATCACGCATATATCCACCGGTGGCGGCGCCTCCCTTGAAATGCTCGAGGGGTTGGATCTCCCCGGTGTGGCAGCATTACAGGATAAGTAGCGAAGACGGGCGAGAGCAGGTCAAGCTTATACTGGACAAAACGGAGGGCTTGGAGTAGAATCTTCAAGCCATCCGAACAGTGCTTACCCTCGACCCTCGCACTGTTTTTCATTTGTAGGAGTTATCAAGTTGGCTAACATCAAGTCTGCAATAAAACGCAACAAACAGAGCGAAAGACGGCGCGTCCGCAACCGCATCTACCGTGGCAAAGCCCGAACCTTCGTGGCCAAAGCCCGCGTTGCAGTGGACCAGAAAGATGCTGAAAAAGCAAAAGCCGCCACTCTCGAAGCGATCAGCGCATTGGATAAGGCTGTCCAGAAGGGCGTCATCCACAAGAACAACGCTGCCCGCCGCAAGAGTCGTTTGATGAAACGCCTGGCAACAGTCAAGTAGTTTTATCATTGTTTGAATGCAAGCAAGCGGGAGTTTTACTCCCGCTTTTGCTATTTGATTACTGTGAAAATCGCATGTGTTATAATCTTGCAGGAACCCACCATTGTGAGGACAGGGAAATATGTTTGAAGTTGAACAATCGATTGTTGAACAAAAGATTCGCAAGTATTGCTCCGATCACGCATACCCTGATCCTGATTTCAAGTGGAATTGGATCCCATTTAGCGGGCAATGGGGGATCACATTATCTTTCTTTCAACTGGCGGCCAAATCATTTGGTTCTGAAAAGGGAAGCGTAAACGATCGTGCCAAATCAATCGCACGCGATTTGGCTGAGCTGTTGCATGGAGCCAAGGGTTTCGCGAAGATTGAAGCGATTAATGGTTACCTGAACCTTTACTTCTCCAGCCAGGAATACATGCAGCGGGTGGTGGACGAGGTGCTTGAAAAGGGAGCCGATTTTGGGCGGGGCGACGACAAGAAACAGCAATGGATGATCGAATTCTCGCAGCCGAACACACATAAAGCTTTTCATGTTGGACACTTACGGAGCGCCATCCTGGGCGACGTTTTGGCCAGGATAATGGATTTCGCCGGATTCGATGTGGTCCGTGCCAACTATCCCGGAGATATGGGATTGCACGTGATCAAATGGTTATGGAATTACGCCAAGTATCATGAAGGCGAGCATCCCGACGAGAACGTGACCAAGTGGATGGGTGCCCTATACGCCGAAGCGGTGAAGCGGCTGGCGGAAAACCCTGAACTGGAATCCGAAGTCCGTGAGCTTTACGTCCGTTGGGACAGGCGCGATCCGGATGTGGTTGCCCTATGGGAAGAAACCCGGCAGTGGTCGCTGGATGGATTCAAACAGATCTATGATCTGCTCGATATTCGTTTTGACCGGTATTATTTCAATTCCATGTTCGAGGATGCCGGTAAAGGTATTGTTAACGATCTGATCCAAAGTGGGATCGCCACTGATGAGCGTTCTGAGGGCGGGGCAGTCGTGGTCAAACTCGATGAAAAACTGGGTATCAAGGGCGAGAAATATCACGTGTTTGTTGTCCTGCGTTCAGACAGTACCGCGCTCTATGCCACCGAGGATCTGGCTTTGGCCAGGCAAAAATTTACAGATTACCCCTCGCTGGATCGATCGCTTTATGTTGTGGACGTTCGCCAATCGCTGCATTTTCAACAGGTATTTAAAACCCTTGAACTGGCCGGTTATCCCTGGGCGGTCAATTGCCAGCATGTGGCTTATGAGCTGGTGAACCTGCCCGGCAACGTGGTAATGGCCTCCCGGGACGGCACAGTTGTACTGCTCGAAGACCTGATCGCAGAAGCCACTCAGCGCGCCCTGGACGTGGTGCGCGAAAAGAATCCGGACCTTTCCGATGAACAAAAATTGCAGGTGGCCAAAGCTGTTGGTATTGGCGCCATCAAATACCCGATGCTGTCGCGTGAAAGTACCAAAGTAGTGACGTTTGACTGGGAATCGGCGATGGATTTCAATGGTCAGGCAGCCCCCTATATACAGTATGCTTATGTAAGAGCCAACAGCATTTTAAAGAAAGCTGGTGGTACAATACCTGAGACACTATTGCCGGATTATGAACTGAGCGAAGCGGAAGTAGCCTTGATCGATTTGATCGGACGCATCCCGACTGAAGTGCAAAAAGCCGCTCGCGACCTCAAACCACTGGTGATCTCGAACCTGGCCTTTGATCTGGCAAAGAACTTTAACGACTTCTATACACAATGTCCTGTCCTGCAGGCTGATGACTCCGTCCGATCCATGCGATTGAGACTGGTCGCAGCAGCCCGCCAGGCGATCGCGAATAGTTTGGTATTACTGGGCATCACAGCCCCACAAGCGATGTGAAAAGTGTCTTGTAGACCAAATTATGCTTAAAGGAGAAAAGCAAAGTATGACCCCAATTCGAACGCTTATCATGGGAGCAGCAGGACGCGATTTTCATAACTTCAATGTTTTCTATCGCGACAACAAAGATTATGAGGTGGTTGCATTCACTGCAACGCAAATCCCAAATATCGAAGGCAGAAAGTATCCGGCTGCTCTGGCTGGTTCACTTTACCCGAATGGTATTTCCATTTACCCTGAGAGCGATCTTATCCGCTTAATCAAAGACCTTAAAGTTGACCAGGTTGTTTTTGCTTACAGCGATGTCCCGCACGAAGTAGTGATGCATAAGGCCTCTACTGTTTTAGCTGCAGGGGCTGATTTCCGAATGATGGGTTTGAACACCACCCAGGTCAAATCCACCAAACCCGTAGTTTCGATCTGTGCTGTACGTACCGGATCTGGCAAGAGCCAGACCACCCGACGCGTTGCTGATATCCTCATCAAGATGGGCTATAAAGTGGCTGCGATTCGCCATCCCATGCCCTACGGTGACCTGGTAAAACAGAAAGTACAGCGTTTCGCAACTTATGCTGACCTCGACAAACACGAATGTACCATCGAGGAACGCGAGGAATACGAACCGCATCTCGATAATGGCGTTATCGTTTATGCCGGTGTCGATTACGAAGCCATTCTGCGCCAGGCCGAGCAGGAAGTCGATATTGTCCTTTGGGACGGCGGCAACAATGACTTCCCGTTCTATAAATCCGACCTCAATATCGTTGTGGTCGACCCGCACCGCGCCGGTCACGAAATAGCCTATCACCCCGGTGAGACCAACATCCGCATGGCAGATGTGTTCGTGATCAACAAGGTCGATACGGCTGATCCCGCCAAGGTGATCGAAGTCCGCAACAACATCTATGACCTCAATCCCAAGGCTGTTGTCATCGAAGGCGCCTCTCCGTTGTTTGTCGATAATCCCGATGCCATTCGCGGCAAGCGTGTGCTCGTGATCGAAGACGGACCGACCCTGACCCATGGTGGAATGACCTACGGTGCTGGATGGGTGGCTGCCAAACGCTTTGGCGCCGGTGAGATCGTTGATCCGCGTCCGTTCGCTGTTGGAACCATCTACGACACTTACGTAAAGTATCCGAAGACCGGCGCGATCCTGCCCGCCATGGGCTATGGTGACAAACAGGTCAAGGATCTTGAGAAGACCATCAACAAGGCAGATGTCGATCTTGTCATTTCCGCCACCCCCATCGACCTGACCCGCATCATCAAGATCAACAAACCGATGCAGCGTGTTGGTTATGAACTGCAAGAAATTGGCAAACCGAACCTGGAAGACATTCTGAAGACCAAGTTCGCCAAGAAGTAAAAAATTGCGTAAGTACCGATCAGGAATTGGGTGTAAACTGTCAATAACAGAAGCCCGATTCCTGATCTTTTTTCGAAGAGAGTCCATGTTTATTGATGAAGCAAAAATCTATGTCAGATCCGGCCGCGGTGGAGCGGGGATGGTTCATTTTCATCGTGAGAAATATCGACCGCACGGCGGACCGGACGGCGGTGACGGCGGCCGCGGAGGCGATGTGGTTTTCGAAGTCCTCCCAACGTTGAACACATTGCGGAGCTTCAGATATAAACATAAATATGTCGCTGCCGATGGCGCCAACGGTGGCCCAAGCAACATGACCGGTAAATCGGCGGACGACCTAGTTATCCCTGTGCCGCCGGGGACTCTGATCTATGACGACCTTAGCGGTGAAATTCTTGGCGATCTCGTTGAACCGAATCAGCGTCTGGTCATTTGTAAAGGCGGTCGCGGTGGTAGAGGAAACCAGCATTTTGCCTCTTCGCGAAACCAGGTGCCGCGAATAGCTGAAAAAGGGGAACCGCCGCAGGAGAAATCCATCCGGCTTGAACTGAAATTACTGGCGGATGTGGGAATCATTGGGGTTCCGAACGCGGGGAAATCAAGTTTCCTCGCTGCGGTAACCAACGCGGTTCCCAGGATCGCCGATTATCCTTTCACCACATTGGAACCCAACCTGGGTGTGGCCAACCTTGATGCGGATACTTCACTGATCCTTGCGGATATCCCGGGTTTGATCGAAGGAGCGCATGAAGGTGTTGGCCTGGGTTTCGATTTTCTCAAGCATATTCAGCGCACCAAAGTATTGATCCATGTGCTCAACGGCCTCGCCGAAGATCCCCTGGCTGATTTTTCGCAGATCAACTCTGAACTGGCATTGTTCGATCCGGCTTTGGGCAAGAAACCACAGCTGGTTGTCTTCAACAAGGTTGATCTACCCGAAGTAAAAGAACGTTGGGCAGCCATCAAAAAGAAACTCGACAAGCTGGGGTATCACCCCATGGAGATATCTGCTGCGACTCATGAGAACCTGACTTCTGTCCTCTGGAAAGCTCACCAGTTGCTGCAGGAAGTGAAGGCTGAACCGGTAAGCGAACCTGAAATTCCAGTGTACAAACCTGAAGCCGACCCCAGGGATTTCAACATCGAACACGACGCCAGAGGCTGGCGCATCATTGGCATAGCCATTGAGCGTGCCGCAGAAATGACCTACTGGGAACATGACGGCTCGCGCCGGCGTTTCCAACGGTTGATGGAGAAATTGGGAATTGATGAAGCTTTGCGGAAAGCCGGAATTGAAGAAGGCGATTCTGTGTTCATTGGTGAATTCGAGCTGGAGTGGCAAGAATGAGCACGGCATCGATGCGCATTGGTGTTTTTGGTGGCACATTCGACCCCCCGCATGTCGGTCACCTAATTCTGGCTGAAGAATGCCGCACCCAACTCAACCTCGATAAATTGCTGTGGGTTGTGACGGATAATCCTCCGCATAAACGTTATGTCAATATCAGCCCCATTGAATCGCGGGTGCAATTGGTGATGATAGCCATCGAAGGCAATCCAGCCTTTGAGCTTTCACGGGTGGATATCGATCGTCCGGGTCCGCATTTTGCCATCGATACGGTGAACATCTTGAAACAGCAATTCCCAAGTTCACAGATCTTCTATTTGATGGGGGGCGATTCGCTGCACGACCTGCCCACCTGGAACAAACCGCGCGATTTCGTGAACCTGTGCGATGGGATCGGTGTCATGCGTCGCCATGCCGACCAGGTAGACCTGGATTCACTCGATTTGCTGCTGCCAGGAATCAAGACCAAGGCGTTGATCGTCGAAGCGCCAATCCTGGAGATCTCCTCCCACCAGATCCGGCAGAGAATCCACGACAAGCAGGGATACCGCTATTACCTTCGCGAAGCGGTCTACCAGGCGATTGATGAGATGGGGTTGTATCAGGGCGGGATTGTTTAGTTCTTACTTCCAAACGAATATTGCCAGCCAGATCGTACTGATTACGAGCGTCAGGATTGTGATGATCAACCCTGACTT
>CAYWCH010000142.1:0-763 GCA_964456715.1 uncultured Anaerolinea sp.
TCCCTTGCGCTGGAGTGATTTTTTTTGCAGGTAGAGCTGCTTTTCGGCGGTGCTGCGGATGCCCACCAGAATGTCGGCCAAAAAGCCGACGATTAGCAGGATGATAGCCAGTGAAATGAGGTAAATGCCGGTGAGGCCCACGAATTTATACGGGGTGAAGGCGCCGTTGAGGATGTAGTGCACCAGCAGGAAGATCAAAGAGGCCAACCCCAGCAATCCGGGGATGGCAGCGAGAATGCTGAAGAAGTAGAACGGTTTGTAATCTTTGAACGACTTGAGGATGATACGCAGCGCGCGGTTGGTATAGCTGAACAGGTTGCCGGCCACCTTGGATTTGCGTTCGGGGTAGTATTTGACCGGGATGGGGACGGAGGTCAGGCGCAGCCCTTTGAATGCCAAATCGATGATGGTCTCGTGGGTGTAGGTGTATTTGCCAGAGAGGTTGAGATTGAGCATGGCCTCACGGCTGATGGCGCGGAAGCCGCTGGAACAATCGCCCAGTTTGGTACCGGCCAGCGAATTGACCAGCTTGTTCATGCGTTGGTTGCCCCAATACTTGATGGCTGACATGTGCTCTGGTTTGGGCGCCTTACCGGTGGAGGTGGTGAAGCGGTCGGCGGTGACGAAATCGGCGTGGTTATCAACGATCGACTGGATCAATTTGGCAATATCGGCAGGGTCGTACTGCAGGTCGGCGTCGATGTTCACCATGATGTCGGCGTCGTTTTCAATGGCGAATGTGAGTCCGTCATGAAAAGACTTG
>CAYWCH010000142.1:773-6642 GCA_964456715.1 uncultured Anaerolinea sp.
CCCTGGTTGGTGCCATGAGAGAGCACCACGGCGCCGCTTTCGCGCGCCAGGGCAGCGGTGCGGTCGCTGGAGCCGTCGTCGATCACCACCGGGGTCAGATCGACGCCCTTGATCTTGGGCATGCGTTTGATGACCTCAGCGATGGTTTTCTCTTCGTTAAAAGCCGGTACGATCACGATCAATTTCATGGGGTGCTCCTGATAGATTCCCAATTATATCCCATCGTTGTTAGCTTCAGCGCTAACCGTCGATCTTGACCAGCATGTAATGGTCGTTGGCGTAGACCGGGGTGATTGACTGGAGGGTTTTCTTCTTGAAATCTTCCACCTGGATGATGAGATAATCGGCATGCATTTCAGCAGCCATGTCGATATAAGATTGCAGCCGGGTATTTGCATCGGCGTGTTCCAGGGCATTCCACGGCTTCATTTTCAGCGAGATCTCCTGCAGAAGCGCGGGGTTGTTTCTCAGGCGGACCACATCGTTCTTGGTGTAGCCCATGGGGCGCAACGCCTGGTAACGGATGGCGTTCGCGTAGCTGACGGTGAGCGGAGGAACGGGCAGGATCGTGTCCTGAGCCGTAGTGTACCTATCGAGCGCCTGGATCATATCCAGCGCGTCCAGTTGTTCCTCCGTGGGGCAGATGATGTGACCCGAGCTGAGGCAGCTCAATTCCTGTTTCACGTATTGGTCCTGTGTATTGGTCTTGAGCGTCATCCCAAAACTGACGGCCACCAGGATCACCCCGGCCAGGCCGAGCAGGTGGGGATATTTTTTGGCGCGTCCCCTGACCGGCGTGAAGAAGGCCAGCATGGAAAACAACAGCAAAATGGGGGGCAGGTAACGCAGTCCGCGCACCAGCATCATCTGCACGGAAACCATGTGCAGCCAGGGGTCCAGTAACCGTTCCAGATACGGGCCGCCGGCTGAAACCAGCAGTATCGCCAGCGCCAGGCCGCCGATGATCAGCACCGCGTGATTGTTTTCAGCTTTGCGGTTGAAAAGGTGGTAAACGAGTGCCACCAGTGCCAGCGGTAAAATACCGCTTTTGATCAGCGTCAGCAGAAGGGTCTTGACGATCTCCAACACGTTGAAATGGTTCTGACCGTAGGTGGTCATCAAGATCTGAACCGACTCTTCATAACTGAGGGATACGGTTGGTGAAGAGGTATAAGCCGTGGAATAAAAATAAGCGAAGGGCAGTGCTGTCGCGGCGAAGATCAGCACGCTCAAACCGGCCTGGCCCAACCGTTTGCCGAAGGGGGAGGGAGCCAGCACAAGATAGATGAGCATCAGCGCGGCAAAACATATTCCGGCGCTGATGGAGTGGACGTAGACCAGCAGTCCGAGGAGAAAACTGAGCAGGTACCAGCGTTTGGGGCGATCGATCCATTTAATCGAAACCAGCAGCAGCCAGGGCAGGGCGATCTCGAACAGGTTGCGCGGCAGGGCGTCGCCGATCAGGCCCCAGTAATCCCAGGCACCGGTGGTAATGGCCGGGAAGGTAATCACGGCCAGCAGCAGTGCCAGCGCGCGTGATCCAAAAAGGCATTTCCCTACCAGGTAAAAACCCAGCAATTTTGAGAAGATCGTAATGTACAGGAGGACCAGGAAAGCGTTACCATAAGCGCCGGTGATTCTCTCAAATGAACGCACCAGCGGAACGTGCAGGGCAAAATAGGAATCGACCTTGTTCTGGTTCGAGAGGAAGTAGTCCGCGCTGAACTGGCCCGGATGGTCGAGTGAGGCGGCGTAAGAGGAGATGTAAGAGGCGTCGCTGCCAACATAAATGAATGGGCTGACCCCATTCCAGCGGCCAAGTGTGTAGAGCAGGGCGAACAAAGCAAAGCCGGCAATGATGACCGCGCCGGCGATTTG
Source organism: uncultured Anaerolinea sp. (assembly GCA_964456715.1). Taxonomy (GTDB): domain Bacteria; phylum Chloroflexota; class Anaerolineae; order Anaerolineales; family Anaerolineaceae; genus UBA6107. The sequence continues at coordinate 2,652 of CAYWCH010000142.1, forward strand.
AGGGCGTTTACCGCGGCCAAGAAAATCGGCTACATTGGCACAGGCTTGCTCCAACCAGCGTACCGGTTTGAGCCAGTCAAGGCGGGGGAGTTTGGGCAACGGCAGGTGGGTGAAGGCCAGCAGCACGCCGACCGTGGCGATCACCAGACAGCCCAGCGACACGATCATCTGAGCGGTACCGAAGTGAAAAGCCTGCCCTTTGAACAGGTCGCGCAGGTTGGCCAGCGCACCGATGAGCAGTGCCGCCAAAATGACAAAAATCCCCAATTGCCGTCTGTTCAACTCTCCGCTCCGGTTATAATAATGAAGAACCGGGAAAATTATACCCCATCTTGCCTGACCCCCTGTGAGCGTGGATTTGCTGCGGAATGGCGGTGCGGAGTGGGACGTAGCACCGGTGATGGAAGCACGGCTTAAAAATAAAACGATCATATAGAAAAGAGACATCAGCATGACCAACAACACCATCAACAAATTCGTTATCAAACCCATCGCGCAGCGGCTCTCTACGATCTCTGTCAGCACACAGGACGTAAAAGAAATGGAAGCCGGGTGGAAGTTCTTCTTCATCCTGGCCAGCGGGCGATCGGGGACGAATTTCTTATCCGACTTGCTGATGAATGAAACGAACCGGGTGTATGTCTATCATGAACCGGTACTGGAAGACATGGCTGCCCAGGTGGCGGCTTATTACTCAGATGCGCAGGGGCTGCGGTATCTGCAGAATTTCCGCAAGAGGGAAATCTGTTCACGGATCAAACAATACCCCGCCGGGATCTATGGCGAGGTCAACCCACAGCTCCGCTACCATGTTCGCGTGATCCAGAAAGCCTTTCCGGGATCGAAAGTGCTGCACATTGTGCGCGACGGACGCAAGGTGGTACGCTCCACCTTGTCGCGCAAGACCTACACCATTCGAAGGCCAAACTCAATGGCGATCCATCCGCTGCCCGACGATCCATGGCGCGAACGTTGGGATGGCATGGACCGCTTTCAGCGAATCTGCTGGAATTGGATGAACGACAACCGCCGGCTGCGAATAACGATTGGGCACCCGATCCAATTCGAGAGCTATCTCTCCGATTTCGATTACTTCGAGCGCGAGATTGCGTCTCCGCTGGGGATCACGATCGCCAGGGCGGATTGGCAGGCGCACATTTCCACGCCGCGCAACACGACTGGGCAGTTCACCTTCCCCGATTGGAACGAATGGACGAAGGAGCAACAGAAGTCCTTTGAGGCGATCTGCGGTGAGGAAATGGTATTGAATGGGTACAAGATGTAAAACATGGATGTATGGGCACGGCCTTCAAGAACAGGGCGCACTAACCGCGCGCGCCGTGCCCGTACGATTGAGCGACAGGATTATTTTCTCCCCCCTAGCGCTCTGAACAGCAAATCTTTCATTGGTGCATCTGAAGGTGCACCCTACTTTTGTAAATTACGCATTCAAACATGAGGAGGGACATTGAAACTCATGAATAAGAGGATATTTATATCAATTTCTATTGGGTTCATCTTTTTGTTGATTGTTTGTAGTTGTTCAACTCCCTCTCCAACAGAGCAAACAATCCAAACTTCGACAATTTTTCATACAACAACTCCTACACCTACTCCTACACCTACCAGCATTTATCCGCCTACATATCAAATTGTCGGGACACAAATTCCAGTTGTTATTTCCAATTCAAAAAAAGGGGAAGGTGAGTATTTATATCAAGATGTGACCATAACGCTCACTTTAGACGTGAGTAATTATGCTGCTTATAGTTATGTGAATCTTGATGACTTGGAAAATAGTGACATCGATAACAGCGATATGGTTTACACCGTAAAAAATAGTAAGAAAATTATCGCTTCTCTTGATCCAATGAATAGTGCGACGCTTTATTCTTTAGGTGACAGTGCAGCGGATTTTTTGTCTTGTCAAAGCCATCTAAATGATTTTACTAATAACACCGCTTTCCTGCTTTTTGATGGAACACCAATTTGCTTTTTCACGAATGAGAGCAGAATCGCGATTGTCCGATATGTCTTAGGTTCGATTAATTTCGACGATAGTAAGCAAATTGAAACGATTTCATTCCTTGTAACTGTTTATAACTCGAAGGTTGCTTACTGATTCTTTTTCAATCTCTTTTGATTGCCTCTTTAGCAAATTGAAAGGATAACTCCACGGATAATAAAAACCTTCATCATCGCCGCTCCATCCGTTTGCCCGGATATGATTATTCACAGCCAGGCGATTATTTCATCACGATTGTCACACGAGATCGAAAACAACTTTTCGGTAAAATCGCTGGTGATGAAATGCAGCTTAACCCGTTTGGTGAGATTGTGTATGATGAATGGACGAGAACATCGTTGCTCCGCCAAAACATTGAATTGGGTGCATATTGTGTCATGCCCAACCATTTCCACGCCATTGTCACAATTAATGACCGTCCGGTAGGGGCGTATTGCAATACGCCCCTACCGATGATTAATCATTTACGTTCGCCTTCGCAAACCATCGGAGCAATTATTCGCGGATTCAAGGGTGCAACAACCAAACGCATCAATGAATTGACCGCCACATTCGGCCTTCCCGTCTGGCAGCGGAACTACTTTGAACACATCATCACCTCAGATGATGAATATGCAACCATCGATGCCTACATCTCAAGTAATCCTGCTAATTGGCTTTCTGATGCTGAATTCTGTGAGTAGACATGATTAATCACGGATATCGTCTGGTGGTTTGCACACCCCAAAAAGCTAGTTCACCCTCATCACCCTGGACCAGTGCGGCGGGACGTCGACGATCAGCCGATTCCCGGCCACCGCGAACTCCTGACCGCCGTTAAGCAGGTCCATGGCACGTGCTGCCGTGAAGGGCAGATCGATGCTGACCCGGGCAGGCTCGGCGGCGGAATTGAGCGCGACAACGACGCGTTCCCCCTCAAACTCACGGAAAAAGGCCAATTGCTGCGACGATACGAATAATTGCGCATAGCCACCAAAGCACAAAGCCGGGCTGGACACGCGTAGATCGGCGAGACGTCGCAGCACACCGGGAAGCTCTTGCTGCGGCGCGGATTTCGTCAACTCTGCCAGGTCCAGGCAGGGGCGCAGCGCGGAGTCGTCCGAGCGGGTACGTTTGCCGGCGAGCCCCCACTCGCTGCCGTAGTAGATCGAGGGGATGCCGGGCATGGTGAAGAGCAGGCAGTAGAGCGGGTAAAGCAGGGCAGGGTCGCTCAGGCTGCTGGCCACGCGGTCCACGTCGTGGTTATCGGCGAAGTTGTAGAGCGGCAAATCTTTATAGAGTCCTTCGGCTCCGAACTGACGGTTGAGCGACCAGGCAATCTCGAAGTAATTCTTGTCCACCAGACTGGAATACAGTCCCTTGTAACATTCGTAGTTGGTCACCGAGTGCAGCATGTCAGGGTTGGCCAGGCGGCGGTAATCGCCGGCCACGATCTCACCCATCAGCCAGAAGTCCGGTTTGAGCGCGGCGGTGAAGCGGCGCAGCTCCTTGAGGAAGTCTCCGTCCAGGCAATCAGCCGCGTCCAGGCGCAGGCCGTCCACCCCAAACTCCTCCACCCAGCCGCGCACGGCGTTGAAGAGATGCTCGCGTACCTCCGGATGGTGCAAATTTAGTTTGACCAGGTCGTAGTTGCCGTTCCAACCCTGGTAGGTGAACGGGTCGCCATACGGACTGCGGCCATCGAAGCGCAGACCATCGAACCAGCCGCAATACCGCGACGCAGATCCGTGCTGCTGCACATCGCGGAAGGCGAAGAAGTCGCGGCCGACGTGGTTAAAGACGGCATCGAAGACCACGCGGATGCCGTTCTCGTGCAGCTTCCATGTGAGGTCAGCCAATCCGCGGTTGTTGCCCAGACGGCGGTCGACGCGGGTGTAATCGGCGGTGTCATAGCCGTGATAGGTCGATTCAAACAGTGGACCGATGTAGAGGGCATTCACGCCCAGGTCGCGCAGGTGAGGGATC
>CAYWCH010000143.1:0-6627 GCA_964456715.1 uncultured Anaerolinea sp.
TTTCCCGGAATTCACACAGTTCATGCAGAATAGCAGCTTCCTGAGGATTGAGCGGAGCAGCACCGGCAACTTTCCAAAAATTGCACGAGTTCCCATTTGAAGAGTGCGCCTCCACTTCACAGGCAAGGCGGAAGTCTTCGCGGGCAAGGTCAGTCAGGTGTTTTTCTTGCAGTTCTTTTTCAAGGATCGTTCGCAGTTGGTATAGATAATGGCTGTCCTGGCTGGCGTAATCCAGCATGACCTTGGGCAGCGGACGAATTCCCCAATTGGCTCGCTGATACTTTTTGTTCAATTCAATCCCTAACCGTGAACTCAGCAAAGAGGCCAGTCCGATGGATTGTTCTCCCAATACCCGGGCTGCGATCATGGTATCGAAAAGGTTGGCAAATTTAAAACCATAATCGCGCTTCATGCAGATGATGTCGTATTCAGAAGCGTGGAAAACCTTCTCCTGCGAAGCACTCGCAAAAGTATCGGCGAGGGGAGTAAGATCTTTGATTGCCAAAGTGTCGATCAGGTAATCGTGATCGGGAGTCGATATTTGAATGAGGCAAACTTGTTCCCTGTAGACGTAAAGACTGTTGGATTCGGTATCCACAGAAATGGACGGATACCGGTGAAATGTTTCAGCCAAGTCTTTTAGTGAAGAGGGGTTATCAACCAGAATGGCAGGAGCAGTGTTTGTGGCTTCCATGTAGACATTATAATGCTGAAATTTGAGGCATTAAATCTGTAATTTGCAACACCCGGACATTTCGATTAGAATATTAATAAATCTTAAAAATGTGCAATAATATATGCAAAACACAGGCAACACTCTGGTTCAGGCTGCGGGAGGAAAAATGAAGGAAAGAATCTTGATAATTGAAGACGATGAGGGGATTTCCAAGGTCCTGCGCCGCGCTCTGGTGTATGAAGGGTACCAGGTGGATTCTGCCCTTGATGGCGAGAGCGGCTTGAATTTATACCGCGACAACCATCCAGATTTGGTCATCCTGGATTGGATGCTGCCGGGGATGGATGGTCTGGAAGTTTGTCGCCGTCTGCGAGAAAACGGTAATACCCCGATATTGATGCTGACCGCCAAGGAGACACTCGAAGATCGCATCCACGGTTTGGACGCCGGCGCGGATGATTACATGGTCAAGCCTTTCGAATTGGACGAGCTTCTGGCCAGGGTGCGGGCTTTGCTACGGCGTACCCAGGTGGAGCGGGCCCCTGTGCTCACTTTCGGCGATCTTAGCCTGGATACTTCGACCCGGCAGGCCACCCGGAAGAACCACGTGATCATGCTTACCGCCAAGGAATACGACCTGCTTGAGTTGTTCATGCGCCATCCGCGCCAGGTGTTGACGCGGGAATTGATCTTCGACCGCGTCTGGGGCTACGATTTTGGCGGCGAGAGCAATGTTCTGGATGTTTACATCAGATATCTGCGGCAAAAATTGGAAAGTCACGGTGAGTCGCGTCTGATCCATACCGTGCGCAGTGTTGGTTATGTAATGAGAGAAGTCGGATAAACAACAGACCCACCCAATGTCTTTACGCTTACGGTTAACACTGTTATACACGCTGCTGCTGGGAAGCATCCTGTTGCTTTTCAGCGGTTTGCTATATGGATTGGTAAGCGTGGTATTGATCAACCGGGTGGACCAGACCCTGCAATCCACTACTGCTGATCTGATCGACTTGTTGCGGATCAATTCCGGCGGGCAATTTGATGCGCGCTCGATTGCCAACTATCATCCGACAGAGAATCTGCTCATCCAGGTATGGGGAGCCGACCACCAAATGCAACTTTCGCGACCCACTGGGTTGAAAGAAGCGTTGGACCGGAGCGCCTGGTCAGGGGACATAATCTCCTTTAGTTCTGTGGATGAGAATAGCACTCATATACGGGTGATGACAACACCATTGACCACTGCACGGGGTGCAGCCGGCATATTGCAGGTGGGGGTGGATACCACGCAGATCAAACAGGCGCAGGAATCATTAACAATCATCCTGATCTACCTGATGTCTGGAGCGCTGGTGATTACCAGCCTGATCATTTGGTTGTTCACGGGCAGGATACTTGCACCATTGACTTCGATGACAAACGTTACAACGAGTATTGCCAATGCCGATGATCTGGGCAGGCGAGTCAATTTTCCGCGCAAACGAAGTGATGAAATTGGAAAGCTCGCAAACGCATTCAACAAGACAATGGAGCGACTTGAAAAGCTATTTGGATCGCAGCAACGATTCCTGGCAGATGTCAGCCATGAATTACGCACTCCGCTCACTGCCATAAAAGGTAATGTTGGATTGATACGAATGTTCGGCGCTGATGAGGAATCTCTCAATGGGATCGAAGTGGAAGTCGATCGATTGAACAGACTGGTCGGCGACCTCTTGATCTTGAACCAGGCAGAATCGGGAATGATGCCATTTGATATGGCTAAAGTGGAACTGGATACATTGATCCTGGAAGTAATTAAGCAAATGGCGGTAATCGCCGGGCAAAACGTGAAGATCAACCTGCAGGCAATCGAACCGCTTGTCGTTAATGGAGACAGGGACCGTTTTAAGCAGGTATTCATCAACCTGATCAGCAATGCCATATCGTACACAAAAAAAGGCGATACAGTACTTGTTTCGATCAAACGTGATATGGATAACGCAATCGTGGTCATAGAAGATCATGGTCCGGGGATTCCCGCGGATGACCTGGAACATATCTTTGAGCGTTTCTATCGCGGTGATAAATCACGCTCACATACCACCAAATCCGGATTCGGACTCGGTTTATCGATCGCCAAATGGATCACTGAAAAACATGGCGGCAAGATCGAAGTCCAATCTTCGTTGGGTGAGGGGACAAAATTCATGGTGATCCTTCCGGTCGCTGGAGAATAAAAAAAGCGCAGAAAACACACACTCTGCGCTTTTTCAATCACTCTTGAGATCCTAGAAAAATTATCTGTTACGGTTTCTCGATATCTGCTGGCCGCTCATCTCCTGTTCAATGAAATCCAGGTGGGTTGGGTTGGATGCGGCAGATCGGGATGAACCTGCGATTCTGGTCATGGTGATCGCGGCAGGCGTGGTGGCTCGTTGATTCACAGTGGAGGATTTGAATGAGTTCTTGAATCCCGCAGCTCCAGTCTCGGAGGGCTTTGCAGCGGCGTCATTCTTGACAAACAACTTCTCCAGAGCAGATGACAGGGAGCCGATAATGAGGATGCGCAGTACCCAGACCAGGATGGCCACGAAAATGGGGATCACATTGGTCAATGTGTGGGTGTTGATGATCGCTGAACTCTGAAGGTTGTGATTATTGATGGCGACCGCCACTCCCCACCAGGTAAGAGACGCGTTGGCGGTGGCTGCTACCATCCAGGCGCCAAACAGATACCAGGAGTCTTTCATTTCCACCTTGCGGCTCTCAGGAGAGATCAACCGGGCAATTCCAGCAAAATCAATACCGCAGAAAGCCAGTGCCAGGAAAGTAGCCCAGGGAACTCCCGCGAAGCTCAGATTTCCAAGCAAATCGCGCAGTGAAAAAGCGGTGGTGCTGTAATTAAATACCTCGAATGAGATCATCGCAAGGATGATGATGACAGCATAGACTGTACCGGATTTCACATGAGCTCCGGTCTTGATTCGATTGATGGATGGGCGGACTGCTGTTAGATTCATGATCGTTCCTCCTGATTAATAGAACAAATGTATCAAAGAACGATCACATTATAGAACAAATAAACTATAATGTCAATAGGCAGAATAAATGTTCTATTATCGATCAGTTTTAAAATGAGATCTTGAGTGGTGAAGCATTTTCAGGAATATATTGATGGACCTTACTTAACGCAATTCGTGACGCGTGGCAATAAAGGGTGGCAACTGCCAATCCATGCGAGACCAGCAATACCCGGCCGGCGGGGTGGTTTTTTGCGATGTCATTTGCCGCGGCAACCATACGGTCGGTCACCTGCCTGACCGATTCTCCTCCGGGCGCGTGGGCGGTTTCGGGTTGATCGTCTGCGTTGCGAGGATCGAAGTGGTATTGCTTCAGGACTTCATCCAACGAAAGGCCTTCCCATTCTCCCTGGCAGATTTCGCGCAGACGATGATCATATTCAACCGGCAGACCAAGCTGGGCAGCGGCGATCAGAGCCGTCTCGGAGGCGCGTTTGAGGTCGCTGGAGTAAATCGCGTCAAAGCGGACTTCCTTCAGGGATGCCGCCAATGACCTGGCTTGTTCAAGCCCGGTTTGATTCAAAGGGATGTCTGTTTGGCCCTGGAAACGACCGGCAAGGTTCCAATCGGTCTGACCGTGCCTGATCAGCCACATTTCTGTCATGAGTGAGTCCGGTTAACCTGGGTATTGATGTTTTTTATCTTGTTCGATCAATCTCTTGATGGCTTCCACACCCACACGGATGACCGCATCCGCATCAAACTCGGCCAGCGTTTTATGGGTGTTGGCGGCGGGTGCGTCGCCAAATTCACTTTCATTGATCACCAGCATCGCACCGCCGGCGCGTTTGCCATAGATCGAGGCAAGGATGAAAATGGCAGCCGCTTCCATTTCTGAACAGATGGCTCCACCAGCGATGAAGGCCTTCCAGCGCTCATCAAGATGGCCCGCCATGGGCATGCGTGTTTTTTCCACTTCACCGTAAAAAGAGTCTTTGGATTGGGAGACACCCAAATGATGAGGAAGCCCCAGCGTTTTGGCACCATCGCGCAAGGCACAGACCACGTCCACGTTGGCCACAGCCGGGAATTCAACCGGGAGGTAATGAAGTGTGGTGCCTTCATCACGGATGGCACCGGTGATGATCGCCACATCGCCGGCATGGACGTATGGCTGCATGGAGCCGGAACTGCCGACTCGGATGAAGGTTTCAGCGCCCATCTCGACCAGCTCTTCCACAGCAATCGCTGTGGATGGGCAGCCAATACCGGTGGAAACCACAGACACCTTTTCACCCAGGAGGGTACCCGTCCAGGTGACGTATTCACGGTTTTGCTGCACAAAATGAGGATTGTCGAAGTATTGGGCGATCTTTTCACATCGTCCGGGATCGCCGGGAAGAAGAACATATTTCCCGATGTCACCTTTTTTTATATGTAGATGGAATGCCAAGCCTTCGTCATTAAGCATGTTAACCTCGGAAAATGGTTTGGAACCTGATTATAGCGCAGAAAACCCGGGCTGTTGTGGAACAAAAATCCGCCGGGTGACGGCGGATTTGGGAACCCAAATGAGGAAGATCAGCGCCTTTGGGATGTGGAATACGCGTACACTCCGATACCCACACCGACCAGAAGGATCAACCCTCCGAGAATCGCCAGCAGAATGGAACCAGGGGTACCGGCATTGTCCCCACCGGCGCCAGAACCTTCCTGGGCACCAAAATCAATGGTGGAGGTATCTCCGGATTTCAGTGCGATCGAGTAGTTTTGGCTGGATGTGGCATTGTATCCCTGGGGGATGGCGACACTGATCGTGTACTGGCCTTCCGGGATATCCTTGAAGCAAACTGCAATATCATCGCCGGTAGTGGGGGCGGTATTGCTATAACCGGCATCAGCACTGGAAATGCTGATCTGCCCACCGGCCAGTGAAGTCTCACCGGTCTCGGCGATGGCATTGCCATTGATGTCATTGAAAAGGTAGATGCAAATCGTACCGGTACCTTTGGGCGGGACTGCGGTAGGGATCGACGAAGTGGGGGTGGGTGAAGGGCCGGCAGTAACGGCAACGGTTGGAACGACCGCAATCAGTAACTTGCGTCCAATGGTCAGATTATCACAGTCACCTACATTGAGCTGGTTAAGCGCGCGCAATTCATCGATGGTGACGCTGTTGAGCAAAGCGATGCTTTCACAGGTATCGTTGGCCTTAACGATGTAATAGATGTTGCCATTCGATTCAGGGGTGGCAGTGTAAATCGCTTCGGCTGCCTGAACTGGATTGGCCAACGCGGGCAGGAGAATCATCACCCCCAGGGCTGCAAGCATCATGGATGCCATAAGAACGCGATTGAGATTTTTCATAAGTTTTCCAGATTATAACATCCTTTTTTTGGCTCCTTTTTCATGTGAGATTTACGCGGCTGATATTTGTCAAGGGTTATAATCTATTCATTGGCTATGTTTAGAAAATCATTTCATTCGATTAAACGATCCATCAGAGTCATCTTGGGTCTGGGATTGATGCTGCCCCTGTTAACGGCTTGCCTCAGTACCGTGGAAGAAACTTCATTCGAGGCGTTGTTTTCGGCCACGCCAACATTCACGCCCACGGCCACCGTACTTTGGTTCCCTGTCACCTCAACCCCACAATTAAGAACTACAGCCACCAGTACACCGGATATTTCAGAAATCCCGGGATATTCAGAATTGATCTTCGATGATTCCGAAGTCACAGACGATCACTGGGTCAGCGCTTCAGACAGTAATGGCAGCATTCTCGTGGATCAGAACTCTGTGAACCTGGCCGTGAACAGTTCAAAGGGTGCCCTGACCGCTTTCCGAAACGATACGCTGCTTTATAACATCTATTTTGAATCTATGATGACCACCAGCCTGTGCAAGAGCGATGATCAAATGGGGGTGTTGTTCAGGGTCAATGGC
>CAYWCH010000144.1:0-6548 GCA_964456715.1 uncultured Anaerolinea sp.
CAAAGTCGACGAAAATCAAGTGAATCTGATTGCTCAATGCGGTATAATGTGCTTGGCAACAAAGACGTTAATGTCTGACAATGTCGACCGGGAACAACTTGCCCGGGAAACCATCTTCTTCGCAAATCGACTCAAAAAGGTGTGAACGCATGTCACTTTGGGCGATCGTTCCCGTCAAACCATTGAAAAGGGGTAAATCACGCCTTGCAAGCGTTATGTCAGAAGAAGAACGAACAGCACTAAATCAATCCCTGTTAATTCATACAATAAAAACATTAAGTGCCGTTGCAGAAATCGATAAAGTACTGGTCGTCTCCCGGGATCCTTACGCGCTGGCAATCGCGCGTGAATACAACGCGCGAACAGTACTCGAAGATGGCAGCCCTGAATTGAACACAGCTCTGCGAAGAGCTTCGCTGGTTGCGAAGGCATACCAGGCCAATGAAGTATTGGTCATACCGGCAGATTTGCCTCTGATCAAACCAAAGGATATCAAGCAATTCATTTCACACTCAGGAGAACCACCTGAATTGGTGATTGCACCTGATCGAAGACATGATGGGACGAACGCGCTCCTGATCAATCCAACCGGCTTAATTGATTTTAAATATGGAAAAGGTTCTTTCGACATCCATATGGCGGCTGCGAAAAAAGCAAAAGCCCGTGTGGAAGTGATCGAGGATATGATCTTTTGTTTGGATCTTGATCTGCCTGAAGATTTGGAGTACTTGCACCAACTGGAAAAGACTTCTGACAACCCAACCAAACAATTATTGGAGGAAAAATGACCCAACGTGTTGCACTTTATCTACAGGATGCTCACGATCTTCGTGATGGATTGGATTACGTCAAATACGCGGAGGGAAGAGGTTTTGAAGCAGTATGGCAGGCAGAAAGCCGGCTGGTCAGGGATGCCATCGTCCCCATGGCTGCCTATGCGGCAGTTACAGAAAAACTGAAGATGGGTTCAGGAGTCATTAATAACTGGACAAGAAATATCGGATTGCTTGCATCAACGTTCTTGACATTGGATGATCTTGCGCCCGATCGAATCATCTGTGGTATCGGGGCATGGTGGGATCCGCTGGCGAAGAATGTTGGTATTGATCGCAAGAAGCCATTAACCGCCATGAAGGAGACCGTTGAAATACTGCGGCGACTATTGAACATGGAACGGGTAACATACGATGGTGAATTTGTCCATGTCAATGGAATTGAACTGGATGTTGTTCATGGCAGAAAAGAACCACGTAATGTGCCGATCTACATCGGAGCTACCGGCGATTTAATGATGGAAATGACAGGCGAGATTGCAGATGGCGTGGTGATGAACTATTGTGTGCCGCCTGATTATAACTATAAGGCCATTGACCTGTTAAAAGCAGGGGCAGCCAAAGCCGGCAGAAATTATGATGAGATTGACCGGCCGCAGCTGATCGTTTGCTCAGTTGATTTGGATCACGATAAGGCAATCGATACCACGCGTGGGCTATTGACGCAATACCTGGCACAGCAGCCTCATATTGCCAAAGCTTCGGGAGTATCAACAGAGGTCGTTCAACAGATACAGTCCATTCTTGGATGGCCAGCCACCCATGAACAAATAGACAGAGCAAAACATCTGGTGCCAGAAGACCTTATCCATCGAATCACCGCTTCAGGAACTCCGGATGAAGCAAAAGCAAAAGTGGCTGAGTATTGTAAGAATGGCTGCACCTGCCCGATCCTTTATCCGGTGGGTGGGGATGTGAAGCTCTTGATCGATACATTTGCTCAAAACTGACAATATTGGTGACGATCAATGGGTCGATCATAAAGACCAGGAGTAAAAGATGATTATTGACTATTCGCGTCCAAAGAGCATCAAGGAAGCGCTTGAGTTGTTGGCGAGAAAAGAACCCAGGTCAATTCCACTGGCAGGGGGCAATGTGATCAGAAAACACAAAGGGGATCCTGTGGCAGTAGTCGATTTACAGGAATTGGGGTTGGATAAAATCACCAATAAGGATGGAGTAACCAATTTTGGATCAATGGTTACTCTTGATGCCTTTGAAAAGTATTCTTCAAATACAGATATTACCGAAGCAATTTCAATACAGGCTGCAAAAAATAAGCGAAACAGCAGTACTTTAGGCGGATTGGTTTGCATGGCAGATGGAAGATCGTCTATGCTAACCTTGTTGCTCGCGATGGACGCAGAGCTGATTTGGGAGCCAGGAGACAAGATCATTTCATTAGGGAATTGGCTGCCTTTACGCCGGGAATGGTCAGATGGAGAGATCATTACTACCATTCGAATCCCGGAAACGGAAATAAGATTTGGCTCCATTAGCAGAAGCCCGAAGGACTTGCCGATATTTTCCTGTGCTCTCGCAAAATGGAATTCTGGACGACTTCGTGTAGCAGTGGGAGGATTTGGTTCATTACCGACATTAGTCCTGGATGGCAATGCCATGGATGATGTACAAACTGCAGTAAAAATCGCTCTGCAAGAAGCAAACGATCAATGGGCAAGTGCCGATTACCGTATGGAAGCCGGATCAAAATTGGCAGGTCGTTTATTTACTGATCTTGTTCAAAGCAAGAATTGAGGCTGCCATGAATATCTCCCTTTTGATAAACGACAAGAAGGTCAATAGAGAAATTGACCCCGGATGTACTCTTTTTACCTTTCTAAGAGAGGAAGGTTATTTTGGAGTCAAGTTTGGGGGCTGCCAGAAAGGGGAATGCGGAGCCTGTACGGTGTTGCTGGATGGGAAAGCTGTAAACTCATGTTCGCTCCTTGCTGCTCAAGCAGAAGGACACGTAATCGAAACGATTGAAGGTGTTGGTGAAAACCCAGACCTGGGTTGGAAAAAGTCCAAAGGATTCGATAATCTGCAGAAAGCATTTATAGAGTCTGGAGCCATTCAATGCGGTTACTGTACACCAGCCATGATTCTTGCTGCAAAATCATTGATAACAAATCACAAAGAGGCATCAGAAGAACAAATACGAGATGCTCTCTCCGGCATCTTATGCAGGTGCACGGGTTATGATAAACCTGTAAAAGCAATTCAATTCGCCCAGAAACTGAGCGAAGGAAAAATTAATGAGTCCAACCTGGATGGAGAAATTCTTAAAGCAGTTTTACCGGAAATGACATCCATAGACGAGCAACCTGCATTCGAAAAAGTTGGGCAACCGGAAAAGAAGGTGGATGCCATAAAACTGGTTCAAGGCAAACCGGCATTCACGACGGATGTCGAATTACGCGGTATGTTGGTGGGTAAGGTTTTACATAGTCCATTGGCACACGCCAGGATCAAATCAATTGATTCGACAGCTGCGAAGGCCTTGAAGGGCGTTCACGCAGTATTGACCTGGCAGGATATTCCAAGAGTGGTTTATTCAACGGCCGGCCAATCGGACCCCATCCCCGGACCCCTGGATATGTTCAGTCTGGATAACAAAGTGCGCTTCGTTGGTGACAGGGTGGCATTTGTTGCTGCTGAGAGTGAAGAGATCGCTGAGCAAGCTTTGAAATTGATCAAAGTTGAATACGAAGAATTGCCTGCATTGTTGGATTCTTCAAAGTCAATGGAGAGCAGCTCTCCAATCATTCACGATGAAACGGAATATGTAAACTTCGCTGATTCAAAAGCGGATATCAACCTTGCTGCCAAAATCCGAATTGATGTGGGCAATGTTGATGAAGGATTCAAAGAAGCAGATCGTATCTTTGAAGGCGATTATATTGTGCCAAAAGTGCAGCAGGCACATATTGAACCACATGAAGTAATCACATACTGGGATGAGGATGACCGTTTGGTCATTCGAACCAGCACACAGGTACCATTTCATGTGAGACGTATTCTGGCGCCGGTATTGGGACTTCCTGTCAAGCGCATCAGGGTGATCAAACCACGTATTGGCGGTGGTTTTGGCGGTAAACAGGAAGTTTTGATCGAAGACGTGGCTGCACATCTGACCATTGCCACCGGACGACCAGTCCGCGTCGAATATTCCCGTGAAGAAGAATTCATTGCAGCCAGATCTCGCCATCCAATGCGCGTTCACATGAAAACAGGTGTCAAGAATGATGGCACGATCACAGCAAATGAAATGTATGCTTTATCAGATACCGGTGCGTATGGCTGTCATGCGCTTACTGTCACCGGTAATACAGGTCAAAAATCCATGGCGCTTTATGTTGGCGATGGCAAATATCGTAAAGCGCCAAATATTCGCTTTTATGCCGATATCGTATACACCAATACACCACCGGCGGGAGCATACCGCGGATACGGCGTGCCTCAAGGGTATTGGCCATTGGATCGACACATGGAGAATATCGCCAGAGCAATGGGATTCGATCCCATTGAGTTCCGGTTGAAAAATGCACTGCGTTCAGAAGAACTTCAACCATTCAGCACTTCATGGAGTGAAGGTCGGGAACCAAGACCTGAAATCGTCCATACAGTTGGTCTGGCGAAATGCGCAGAAATGGGGCGCAGGGCTATTGAATGGGATAAGAAGTATAAAAATGAGGCATGGAAGACAATTCCCAGTAAACCTTATTTACGTAAGGGAATCGGAGTGGCTTTAGCCATGCAGGGTTCCGCAATTCCATACCTTGACATGGGCGGCGCTTCGATAAAAATGAACGATGATGGTTCATTCAACCTGTTGATCGGAGCCACGGATCTGGGAACTGGATCGGATACAATTCTAGCCCAGATGGCGGCTGAAGTTCTGGGGACATCTGTGGAGGATATTCTGGTCTATTCATCCGACACTGATTTCACCCCGTTCGATAAAGGCGCGTACGCATCTAGCACCACGTATATCTCCGGAACAGCGGCCACGAATGCCGCAAAACAGGCTGCAGAAAGAATCAAGATCAGGGCGGCAAGCATGCTGTCGAAAGATGGAAAAGTTGTGAAAGCAGATGAAATCGTTCTAAGCCATTCGAAGGCTACAGCGAAGGATGGCAGTAGCGTAACGCTGCAGCAGATCGCTTATAACTCACTCCACCATGAAAACCAGGAACAGATCATGGGACATGCTTCATATGTCGCTCCATCATCACCTCCGCCTTTTGCAGCTCAATTCGCAGAAGTGACTGTTGATATCGAAACTGGGCAGGTGACGGTGGATAAGTTGGTCATGGCTGTGGATGCCGGGAAGGTGGTCAACCCAATCACCGCGTCAGGTCAAGTTGAAGGCGGTATGACACAGGCTTTGGGCTATGCAGTTTGTGAGGAAATGGTTTATGACGACAAAGGCCAGCCAAGAGAAATAGATTTGATGGATTATCACATATTCAGAGCCGATGAAATGCCTGAATTGAAGACAATTTTTGTTGAAACCTACGAACCCACCCATCCGTTTGGCGCAAAAGCTGTCGCAGAAATTCCGCTGGATGGTGTCGCTCCCGCAGTCGGGAATGCAATTTTAGATGCCTGCGGAGCTGATCTTCATCAAAATCCTGCGACACCTGAACGGATATTAAAAGCACTTCATAAGTTAAAATAGGCGTATGAATAACTCGCTATATGTAGTCGGCCACGTCAATCCAGATACCGATTCTATTGCTGCCGCGATTGGATTGGATTCCACCGGGTGTTATTGGATGAGCTGCCTTATAAACCGCTGAAGGATGATACTCGGATGGCAGATGGGATTGCACCGAAGATGAAACAATTGCTACAAATGGTATTTGATTTGCTGGAGGAATAATGTCAATCTTTAAAGCAATCGCTGAAATGGAAAATAATGGTGAGGCGGGAGTATTTTGCGCGATTGTTGAATCAAAAGGCTCGACTCCACGGCATGAGGGCAGCAAAATGCTGGTTTATCCCGATGGGCATATCATCGGAACGGTCGGCGGCGGAGAGATTGAAAATCGTGTCATTGCCGAAGCTCTTGATGCTTTGAAAAACCGAAAAACAAAAGTTCTGCACTACACCCTTGTGAATCCGGAAAAAGGGGACCCTGGAATTTGTGGCGGACAGGTGGAGGTTTATGTGGAGCCAATCATTCCAAAAGTAACGTTGCTGGTGATCGGCGCGGGGCATGTTGGAAAACAAGTCGTCCATTTGGCCAAATGGCTTGATTGGCGTGTGATCGTTTCAGATGACCGAAAAGAACTCTGCACAGAACAAACCATGCCGGGTGCCGATGAATTCGTGATCTGCAAGATGTCAGAAATCCCTGAAAAGGTAAAAATCACCCCATATACGTATATCGTGATCTGTACCAGGGGTTCAGATGTGGATATTGAAGGGCTCCCGGCAATACTGGAAACCAATCCAGCTTATCTGGGCGTGATTGGTTCCAAAAGAAGGTGGGAGAATACAAAAAAGGAAATTAATAAGAAGAAGGACTACTCCGAGAAATTCGCTACAGTCTATTCACCTATCGGATTGGAATTGAGAGCAGAAACCCCGGAAGAGATTGCGATCTCGATTTTGGCTGAAATCTTGATGGTGGCTAACGCAGCTCCAGGCACAAGTATGTCAAAGGCTTACAAGGAAAATTAAGATGTGGAATAAGTATTATTGTGT
>CAYWCH010000145.1:0-6546 GCA_964456715.1 uncultured Anaerolinea sp.
AGATCTTCGTTACGGCTGAAGTCACCACTTGGGGTGAAGTCGTCGGTGATCCCAGCATCACGGATGAGCTCCATGTTTACACCCGTTCCGATTCCTGCGGCGCTGCTGACATCTGGGCCAAATTCCTGGGCGGCAAACAGGATGATCTCCAGGGCATCGGCGTCGACGCTGATCCCGGCCTGCTCCAGGCAGTCATCACGGACCCCCTGGGAATAGGATATAATAACCTCGGTTATGCCTTTGACCTGACAACCGGTCTGATCACCGAAGGCGCCCTGATCGTTCCCATCGACATC
This sequence comes from uncultured Anaerolinea sp., assembly GCA_964456715.1. GTDB lineage: Bacteria > Chloroflexota > Anaerolineae > Anaerolineales > Anaerolineaceae > UBA6107. The sequence goes on from CAYWCH010000145.1 coordinate 297, forward strand.
AACAATGACGGTGTGGCAAACGATGATGAGGTTGCCGACAATCTGGAAAAAGCAGTCGAACTGATCAAAGCCGAGAAATATCCGCAGCCTCCCGCCCGTGTTGAGAACCTGGTCACCAATGGCAAACCAACAGGCCTGGTTGCCGATTTCATCAACTGGATTCTGACCGATGGGCAGCAATATGTCAGTGAAGCAGGTTACGTCCAGCTCTCAGAAGACCAACTCAATACCTCTTTGGGATTACTTAAATGAGCCTCTGCGAAAAATCGCAGCAAATACAATCCAATAAATCTGAATCAATGGAAGGCCGGTTTTCTCGGCCTTCCATTCCTGCTCGTATTCAGCAGGAAAGAAGAGCCCGCAAGTTTTATTTTGTCATCACACTGATTCCCATCATCCTGCTGGTGATCATCATCATCGCCCTGGTCATCAAATCGTGGCCGATCCTCCAAAAATACCCATTGAAGGACCTGCTTTTTGGCGAGATCTGGAAACCTCAAAAAGGCCTGTTTGGCTTTTTGCCATTCATCGCCGGCACTTTCTGGGTGACAATCGTAGCGTTGGTCTTCGCAGTTCCACCCAGCATTTTTACTGCGATCTACCTCTCTGAATATGCCCGTAAAACAACCCAGGCGGTTGCCAAACCAATGCTCGACCTGCTGGCAGCCATCCCTTCGGTGGTCTACGGTGTGTGGGGGTTGATTGCCATCGTCCCGCTGATCGGAACGCATATTTCTCCCTTCTTTGAAAAATACTTGGGGTTCATCCCCTTTTTCACGAGTAAGAACCCAACCGGCTACGGGATTCTGGCCGGTGGCATCGTCCTGGCTGTAATGATCCTGCCGTTTATCATCTCGATCACCTATGAAATACTTTCAGTCGTCCCACAGGATGCCCGCCAGGCATCCCTGGCCCTGGGAGCCACACGCTGGCACACGGTAGTGCATGTTGTACTCCCGCAGGTCGGCCCCGGCATTGGCGCCGGCGTGGTTCTGGGCGCATCCCGCGCGATGGGTGAAACCATGGCGGTAATGATGGTGGTTGGTAATGTGGCAAAAATGCCCCAATCCATCTTCGACTCAGCCTATCCTCTTTCAGCCCTCATCGCCAACAACTACGGCGATATGATGTCCATTCCACTTTACGACGCAGCTTTAATGTCAGTTGCACTGATGTTATTGGTGATCGTGCTTATCTTCAATATCATTTCCACCCTGATCCTGAAAGGGTTTCTGAGGCGATCATGAGCATGAAAAAACACTGGCAACGGCGACACGTAACAGAAGCCATTTTCAAATGGATCATGTACCTTTCCATCGCGCTGGTAGTTTTCAGCCTGGGGTACATTCTCTGGACCATTTTGCGTAAAGGTCTTCCGGCCATGTCGTGGGCGATGATCACGCAAACGCCCAAAGGTGGCTATTATCTGGGAAAAGAAGGCGGTATTCTGAATGCCATCGTTGGTTCATTGTACCTGGCACTCGGTGGCACGTTGATCGCCATGATCATCGGTTTACCCATTGCGCTCTACCTGGAAACGTACCTGAAGCATTCCCGATGGGGATATTATGTCCGGTTATCGCTGGATGTCTTATGGGGAATCCCTTCCATCGTGTATGGTGCATTTGGTTTCACGATCATGCTGGCGCTTGGAATGCGGTCATCTCTGCTCGGCGGTATCATCGTGCTGGCCCTGTTGGAACTTCCCATCATGGTTCGCGCCATGGATGAAGTGATCCGTCAGATGCCTAAAGATCTCGAACAGGCTGCCCTGGCAATCGGGGCAACCAAACTCGAGGTGGCGATGAACGTGGTGGTACGTCAAATGATGCCGGGCATCGTCTCGGCCATCCTGTTGGCCTTTGGGCGCGGCATTGGCGATGCAGCATCAGTTCTTTTCACCGCCGGATATACCGACCGGATCCCGACCTCGCTGATGAACCCTGCGGCCTCCCTGCCGCTCGCGATCTTCTTCCAATTGAGCACTCCATTCAAGGAAGTTCAAAACCGTGCTTATGCATCCGCCCTTGTTCTGACGATTATTGTGCTCATCGTCAGTCTCGGTTCTCGCTGGTTGTCTGCGAGATTGAGCAAGTATTCGATCAAGTAAGGATAATTATGGACTCTCACATCCAGATAAAACATCTCAATGTGCAATACGCCAACAGCCCCGCGCTTAAGGACGTAAACCTTGAAATTCCACGCAACCAGATCACCGTGATCATGGGACCATCCGGCTGCGGTAAAACGACATTACTGAAGAGTTTGAACCGTTTCCTTGAGCTTGAAGAAACCACCAGGATCGACGGCAAAGTCATTGTTGATGGGCAGAATATTTACGGCAAGGACATTGATGTCACCGAGGTTCGCAAGACGATCGGTCTTTTGGCACAACGCCCCTACCCCCTGCCGATGTCGATTTATGAAAACGTGGCTCATGGTCTACGTTTGCATCACCTGAAGAAAGGTCGAAAAGAGATCGACGATGCTGTACAGCATTACCTCGAGCATGCTGGTCTCTGGGACGAGGTCAAGAATCGATTGCACGAGCCTGCTACAAGCCTGTCCATCGGGCAGCAACAGCGCCTGTGCCTGGCCCGCGGCCTGGCTGTTGAACCCGAAATCATCCTGGGTGATGAACCCACCTCAGCGCTTGATCCAATTTCCTCCCAGCATATTGAGAAGAAACTGATGGAGCTGAAAAGCGATTACACCATCGTCATTGTCACGCACATCCTGCGTCAGGCAAAACGTCTGGCAGATTATATAATTTTCATGTATTTGGGTGAAGTGGTGGAAGCTGGTCCCGCCCAGCAGATCTTTGAGAATCCGAAGAAAGAACGTACCAAAGGTTATCTTGCCGGTCAATTCTAATACTAGAAAAAGACCTCGCCGCTAATGGCGAGGTCTTTATTTCGGCTTTACGGCGAAGCAATGACCACCCAGCATGATAGCCAAAAATTATTGATCCCCTTCCAAGGATATTGGAAGGGGATCTTTTTTCTTGTGAATTACTATTTCTGTTGCTGGAAGTGATCACTCCGTTATGCAGTAAAAGAAGTTATCACACCAAAGCAGACTATGGAGCAGTCCTGAAGGTGAAATACGATGTTTTCGAGCCATTGGCATAGTCTGTACCCCAACTATTGGTACCGCGTACCTGCCAGTAGTACCTGGTGCCTGCAGTCAATGACAAGGTAACACTGGTAGCAGATCCAACACTAACCCACCCAGTCGAACAGGCCTTATTATTGGTGGTATCGATACAATACTCGTAGGTTGTGTATGGTTCTTTTGGATTCCATTTCAGCGTTACATTTACCGGAACATTTGAGGCACTATTGCTAGGACCTTTTTTATCAAAATCAGGTTTTGAACCGGTTTTGAAGTTCCACCAACTACCTGAATCGCCATTGGCATAAACAATACCGGCGTTATTGACCGCCCTTACCTGCCAGAAGTAATACGTGCTGCCCTTGAGATTGGTAAGCAAGACACTCGTCTTCAACCCGGTACTGATCCATGTTGTATCGCATTTGCCATTGTTGGCTACATCGATACAATATTCGTACCTGATCGCGTTGGAACTGCTGCCCCAACTCAGGGTAAGCTGTTTCTGTTGGAAAATTGAGTTACTGGGCACAGCTTTTTTATTAAACGTGCGCGGAACTGTTCCTGTGGTGAATTTCCAGAAGTAGTCCAACTTTCCGTTTGCGTAGGTTGTTCCGGCGCTGTTCACGGCTCTGACCTGCCAGTAGTAATTGGTGCCGGCTGCCAGCCCTTTAAATGTAGCTGTCGTCTTCATCCCATTATTGATCCAGGAAGCGGAACATTTGCTGTCATTGGTTGAATCAACACAATACTCGTACTTTGTTGCGCCGCTACTGGCTGACCAGGTTAATACCACATCAGTTGCCTGGTTGACGGCTGATTTGGCAGGGCTTGTTTTCCCAAAATTGCCGGGGGCAGTTAAGGTGAGTGCGCTTGCCTGAACTGCGTCTGCGGAACTACCCAAGAAGAGAGTGACAACGAACATACCGCAAATGATCGATTGCCAGATTCGTTTGAATTTCATTGATCTTTTCATTTTTTACCTCTTTTTCCTTTTTGCACATTTGCTCTTTATTCCGGAAATCAAACGCCCAAGATTCCGTTGGATAGAAGTTTACCATGATTGACAAGGTTTTTTGCCAATGTAATAATTTTCTCATGTCAAGGAGTTTACGCTACAAAAAGGTTACGCTTTCTCCGCGCTCAAACCATTCTCCTGATCAATCATAATCGACAATAATGGATTTTTAGTCGAGAAGAAAGACATAATTATGGGAGTACTTATCAGTGCTATGGTTATTGTCTCAAACAAAGTAAGACCTCTCGTCACTATCTAATAATATTGTAAAGAGATATCTTCTTGCCGATAATCCCCTTTATATGCTATTCTAGGAATGCGAACAATAAATTTCACTGGAATCTCATCGTCGAATCATTCGAGAAGGGAAAAACCATGGAAGATATTGACCTCTTCAGCGCGTTAATGGATAAAGCCGGTGACTTGATCTTTTTCAAAGATCTCGAAGGACGCTTTACCAAGGTCTCACAATCAATGGCGGATCATTGCGGGGATTATGAGCCTGAAGATATGATTGGGAAAACGGATGCTGATTTCTTCAGCGCCGAACACGCCAGCCAGGCATTATCTGATGAAGAAGAAATCATCCTGACCGGGAAAACGATCAGCAGAGAAGAGAAAGAAACCTGGCCGAATAAACCCGATACCTGGGCCTTAACCACCAAAATGCCGATCTTCGATCAAAAGAGAAAAGTTATAGGGACTTTTGGGATATCCAGAGATATCACCGTAAGGAAAACAATTGAAGCCACCCTCGAAAGTGAACGGAATCTTCTACAAACACTGATCGATAATATTCCCGACAGGATATATGCCAAAGATCTCGAAGGGCGAAAATTTCTATCCAATCAAGCAGATTGGTACGCGAGCGGTGGAAAATCAGCGGCAGACGTGCTTGGAAAATCAGATTTTGACACCTATCCAAAAGAGATGGCTGAAGTTTATTGGGCGGATGACCAGTTGGTGTTGACAAACGGCACTCCGGTGATGGATCATGAAGAACCCGGATTGGATAAGAATGGCCAGGAGTTATGGATTAAAACAACCAAAATCCCGATCAAAGATGACAGCGGGAAAATCACCGGATTGGTGGGTATCGGTCGGGATATCACGGCCGAAAAAAAAGCAAAACTCACCCTCTTAAAAGAAAAGGAATCACTCTCAGCGATCCTTTCAAATAGTCCGGTTGCAATTGAAATCCTGGACAATGATTTCAAAGTAGTCGGAAGTAACCCTGCCATGGATAAACTCTATGGCGGATTTGCAGATGAAATGATTGGCAAGTATGTTGGTGAGATATATAAAGATCCTGTCATGCTTTCTGAAGCCCTTGAGTTCCTAAAATCATCCGCTACTAGCCCTCAGCGTACCATTCGGGAAAGACCCAGGGCTGATGGCACCTATGCCACTGTTGAAATATCTGCTGCGCCGGTAATCGTTGAGGGTAAGCACATTAACACAGTGGTTATTTTTCACGATATCACCGAACTCGAGAAAGCTCGCAAGGAAGCTGAAGATAGCAATCGGGCAAAGAGCGAGTTCCTTGCCAACATGAGTCATGAAATTCGCACGCCTATGAACGGCGTGATCGGCATGCTCGAACTGGCGCTTGATACCGAACTGACGACCGATCAACGCGACTACCTGACCACCTCGCTTCAAAGCGCTGAAGCTCTCCTGACCCTTCTAAATGACATCCTCGATTTTTCGAAGATCGAAGCCAAGCACCTGGATCTGGAGAAAATTCCGTTCAACCTGCGGACAACCGTGGAAGATGTGGCATACACGCTGGCTGAAAGGGCTCAAAGCAAGGGGTTGGAATTGATCTGCCAGATCGATCCCAACCTGAGTATGGAGTTCATGGGTGATCCAGCCCGTTTGCGCCAAATCCTGGTTAACCTGGCCGGAAATGCTATTAAATTCACCAGTCAGGGAGAGATCGTTATCCAGGCAGAAACTGAAAGTGAAACCGAAACAGCTGCAACAATCCATTTTTCGGTAAAAGATACCGGTTCAGTAAGGGAGAAACCCGGTTTTGTCCCCTTAAGCGTATAACCGCCGTCGCTCTTCCCAATGCGGTGGGGAGCTGGCTGACCAGCGGACTTCATACAGCAGAAAATA
>CAYWCH010000146.1:0-1271 GCA_964456715.1 uncultured Anaerolinea sp.
AAGGCCCTGTTTAACCTCGGCCGCCTCTACATCCAACAGGGCGAGCCCCGAAAGGCATTCGACGCCTTTGCCCGCATCATCGAACTCAACGGTGACAATACGACTGCCTGGAATTATCTGGGTAAGACCCGCAAATTCCTGGCGCAATATGAAACCGGCAAAGCAACCCCCCCATCAGATGAGGCGTTGAAACAGGCATTCCAATACATGTATTTTGCTGAAGGCTCGGATTGGTTCTGGTGGTACGGAACCGATCAGGATTCGGGAAACGATGCTTACTTCGATGAGGGATACCGTTCTCTGCTGGCAAAAGTATACGAGACACTGGATCAACCTGTGCCGACTTACCTGAAAGTTCCCATCATTGCCAAGGCGGTGGTGGCAGCCAACAAGGAATTCGACGCATCATTCACCCCGACAATCGACGGCAATGCCGGAGCAGGGGAATGGGATAACGCGGCATATTATCCTTTTGTGGGTGGAGCGCAGGCAAAATCGGATGACGTGGCCAGTGGGTTCTATTATGGTGTGGATTCCAAGAATCTGTATTTACGTGTTGACTCTAAAACGGATTGGAGTGGCGTTTCTGATGGTTCAGTCGGAATTTATGTTGCGGCTCCAAAACCATCAAAAACGAACGGTGCGACCCTTCGTTCGGTGGATTCTGAAGATCCCTTCCTTTTGGGCTTCAATGCATCTCATCTGATCGAAGTGGACCTGGCAGCCAATACCGGGCAACTCTACAATGCCACTTCAACGGTATGGGTAAAGGGTACAGCCGAGATTACATCCGTCGTCAAGGGATCGGTGCTCGAAATCGCAGTACCTTTGAGTGTGTTTGGTGATCTTCAGGCCGGCGATGTGATGAAAATGGCTGCGGTGGTCAGTTCTGGGCAGCGCGATATGCAAGCGTTGCCAGATGGCGGACCTGGACAGATCATCCTGCCAGATTTGGGGAATATCGCGACGATCCTGGATGTGATCGATCCGGTGGGCGACGATCATGGTCCCGGGACGTATACATACCCGACTGATGCAGTGTTCACCCCCGGTGTCTTTGACATTACAGAGTTCACCGTTGGTGTCGGCGACAGCGATATCTCGTTTACCTTCAAGTTTGCAGGAGCGGTGCCCAACTCATGGAATTCCGGTAACAACCTGTCGTTGCAGACACTTGATGTATATGTTGACAAGGATCCCGGGACGGGCACGGGTTCACGCTTGTTGCTTCCTGGGCGAAATGCCGCCTTGGGAGAAGGAAATGGCTGGGA
>CAYWCH010000146.1:1281-6506 GCA_964456715.1 uncultured Anaerolinea sp.
CCGAAATCTATCATTATCAGAAGATAACGGTTGGGATTATGCCGTTTGGGCAGAGGGGTGGACTCCGGGAGTGTATTCTCCTGATCCTTCCACGCTTGAGCCAAAGGCGATCAATGGAGCAGATTTCAAGATCATTGTTGATGCGGCAAAATCGACGGTTACACTGCGGGTGGCACTCGATGTGTTTGGAGAGGGTGATCCCACGCAATGGGGCTATCTGGCCATTGTCATGTCTCAGGATGGTTATCCATCACCGGGTGTTTGGCGTGTCCGCGATGTCCAATCCGAAGCCGAACAATGGCGGATTGGCGGCGGAACGGATGGTGTGACGAACCAAACCAGGATCATGGACATGGCTTGGAATGACCCAGCCGTAACCCAGGAGCAAATGCTCTCCAACTTTACGCCAAGTACAGCAGATTTTGGCACACTTGGTCCGGATGATTTTCCGAATCTCCAACTACTGGCAATCGTTCCATAGTAGTCGGAGGGTGAATGAACAGTCCTGTGTCTCCCAAGAGCAGGACTGTTCTTTTTGTCTAAAAGAATTGCGTTATACTTAACTTCTTGAGGAAATCATGTCAATAAACAATGAAGAAGATAAATCAGTAACGATCAACTCGCCACGGAAAACGATCGAAATGATCCTGCCGGACGGGCGGGTTTACACCGGCTCGCGAGGAGCGACCCTGCTCGAACTGCTCAGCACGCTTCCGGAGTGGGAAAACCCGCCGATCATGGGTGCAATCGTCAACGGTGAATTGAAGGAGTTGACTTATCAGATCGACATGGACGCCAGGATCAGGCCGGTGACCATGGCTGATGATGATGGCGCGTTAATTTATCGACGATCAGCCACGTTTCTTCTGGAAGCGGCATTTGAGGAGATCTTCCCGCAAAACTCAATGAAACTGGATCATTCAGTGTCAGCTGGAGGATACTACTGCGAAGTGACCGATCGGGCTCCTTTGTCACCAAAGGAGTTGAAAGTGCTTGAGAAACGCATGCAGGAACTGGTGGATCTCAACCTTAAGATCAAGAAGAGAAATGTTCCATTGAAGAAGGCCATTTCATACTTCGGGGAAAAGGGTCTTAAGGACAAAGTTCAACTTCTCAAGTACCGTCAAAAAGATTACCTGGTGCTCTATCAACTTGGCAACCACCAGGATTATCACCATGGATATATGGTACCGTCAACCAGTTTTATCAAGTGGTTCGCACTGGATGTGGCGGGAGATGGTTTTATCCTCAGATATCCGAGGCGCAACTCTCCGAAGCAGATCCTGACCAGAACAAACTATCCCAAGCTGCTCAGCACCTTCAGGCAGTACGGAAATTGGCTGGAACGACTTGGCATTGAATCGGTGGGATCTCTGAACGATGCCAACTCCTCCGGAAACCTTCGCGAGGTGATCCTGATCTCAGAAGCTTTGCACGAGCTGCAGATCGCCGATATCGCCCAGCATATCGCGGATCGTTCCGAGGAAGCGCGAATCATTTTGATCGCGGGGCCTTCATCGTCTGGAAAAACAACATTTTCAAAGCGTTTGTCCATCCAATTGCTGGCACAGGGTTTTTCACCTTACCCGCTGGAGATGGATAATTACTTTGTCGATAGGGAACAAACCCCAAAAGACGAGAATGGCCAATATAATTTTGAGTCTCTGGGTGCCATGGACACGCACAAACTGTCGGTCGATCTCAAGCATCTGATCGCCGGTGAAGAGATTCAACTCCCGCATTACAACTTCAAAGAAGGCCGGCAGGAGAATGGGGAAGTGGTCAAGCTGAGTCAGGATCACTTGTTGATCCTTGAGGGTATTCACGGATTGAACCCACAATTGCTGCCGGAGATCCCTGCTTCATCGACCTTTAAGATCTACGCATCCTGTCTCACGCAGTTAAACCTCGACAGATATAACCGGATTTCCACGACCGATACTCGGTTGATCCGGCGCATCGTCAGAGACGCGCGGGAACGGGGATATTCGGCCCAACAAACCATTCAGCGCTGGGATTCTGTCACCAGGGGAGAGAAGGATTACATCTTTCCGTACCAGGAGAATGGCGATAAGTTATTCAATTCTGCGCTGGTGTACGAGCTTTCAGCGCTGCGGCCATTGGTGGAACCGCTGCTGCGGCAAGTGCCTTATGGATCTATGGAATATGTAGAGGCCAAACGCCTGCTGGCGATGTTGGAATGGTTCCTGCCGATCACGAGTGATATGATCCCGGATAATTCAATTCTTCGCGAGTTCGTTGGAGGATCCATTCTCGCGGAATTTAAATTATGGAAAGCGAGAAACGAAGCGTAGATAAAGAACCTGACGGAAATCGTCAGGTTCTTTCTTTTGATTGATCAACCTTGCATCAATTTCTTTTTGATCAGCTTTCCCATTCGGGAGATTCCTTCATTAATAATATCTGGTTTACAGCAAGAGAAGTTCAATCTCATGGTATTCAAACCTTCTCCGGTCGTGTAAAACGATGTGCCTGGAACAAATGCCACCTTTTCTTTGATCGCTTCGGGCAGAAGCTCGGTGGTATTCAAATTTCCGGGTAATGTTGCCCAAAGGAAAAGGCCACCCTGGGGACGAGTCCAGGTAACGCCATCTGGCATGTTTTCTTCAAGGGATTCAAGCATGGTATCGCGGCGAATCCGATAAGTATCCTGGATCAAGGTGACGTGTTTATCGAGGAACCCATGCTGACTGACCTCATGGGCGATGATCTGAGTGAAAGTGGAGGTATGAAGATCTGCACCCTGTTTTGCGGTGATCAATTTGGTAATCACTTCTGTCGGAGCGATCACCCAGGCCAGGCGAAGCCCGGGAGCCAGGATCTTGGAGAATGTGCTCAAGTAGATCACATTGCCTGTATAGTGACCATTCTTTTCGCGTGTGTTCGCATCGATCAATTCAACAGCAGGTAGACTTTCACCTTCGTAACGGAGCTGACCGTAAGGATCATCTTCTATGATCGGTACACCGTAACGATCGGCCAACTCGACCAGCTTGTGCCTGCGTTCGAGTGATAGTGTGACACCGGTAGGATTTTGGAAATTCGGCAAAACGTAGATGAATTTGGGACCTGTACGTAAAGCTTCTTCGAGAGCATCCGTATTCATGCCGTAATCATCGCATGGAACAGGAACATATTCTGCCCCATATGCATTCCAGGCCTGCAGTGCGCCCAGGTATGTGGGCTGTTCAACCAATATGCGATCACCGCGATTGATGAAGATTCTTCCAAGCAGGTCAAGCGCCTGTTGTGAACCTGACGTGATCAGGATATTGCTGGCATTGACACCAATACCAATTCGATTGGTGTGCCGCGAGATCATTTCGCGGAGAGGTAGATAACCATCGGTAGCACCATATTGCAGTGCCTGCGGGCCTTGATGATCGAGCACATAGGCGCTTGCGCGTTTGAACTCTTCCACCGGGAAAACGTCAGGAGCAGGTAATCCTCCGGCAAATGAAATGACATCGGGTTCCTCTGTCAACTTCAATAACTCACGGATTGCAGAGCTTTTCATCTGCTTCACACGCTGTGCGTAACGATTGTCCCAAGGGGTTTGCATATTCCACCAGTCTCCTTTATGAAAGATTTTTACTTGCTCGTTCTTTTCATAACGAACTCACGGCACCATCAAAGTTTTGGGAAACGGCTGACAACCACTGCCGGCGTCGGAAGAGTGATCCGGTCTCCGGCGACGAGATCAGACGGAGCTTTACCTGCTTGCTTGGGCGCTCCCTGGAAGATGGCAATGGGAGTTCCCTCAACGGCGTTCTTCAAATCCAGGTACGCCTGCCCGGTGAGGAACCCTTCTTTATCCACTGCGCAACTGGTGACAAGGCCAATGACCTTGCCCTTAATATCCACCACAGGATCAGCATTGTGAGCCATGCGCACGCCTTTTTCGGTGAATCGAAAGCGTACCACAACGCCTTCCCGCTTGGCTTCGCGCGCGATGAACGCTTCGCGGCCGATAAACCAGGGTTTGTAGGTTTTTACGTAAGAGCCAAATCCAGCCTCTGCGACGCCGAAATTCATTTCGCCGCCCATCTCGTGACCATAGAGTGGCAAACCGGCTTCAGTACGAAGCGAGTCTCTGGCACCGAGTCCGCAAGCTCTGACACCCATGGGTTCACCGATCTTGAGGATGGCCTGCCAAAGTTCAACTGCTTTGTCTGGATGAACGAACAACTCGAAAGCCATCTTTTCACCGGTATAGCCGGTTCGGGAGACGACGAGATCAAACCCGCCTACGACAGCTTCACAAAGCTCAGTCCGTTTGAGTGCCTTGATGCGTTTAGCGGCAGCAGCATCACAGTCCATTGCCAGCAGAATATCGCGTGATTTTGGACCCTGCAGGGCGATATCCACGCGCATGTCTTTACCTTCTTTTGGATCGCGCAAGTTACGCAGAATAACATTACGCCCAAATGCTTTCACCCAGGGACGCTCAGTATCCACCATTACTTTGCCTTCACGGACTGCGTTCAACCAGGCCCAATCTTTGGCATCATTGGAGGCGTTGACGACGACCAGGTATTTCTCCTGACCGCGGCGATAGACGAGGGTATCGTCGATAACGTTTGATTGAGGATCGAGGAAGTGAGTGTAGCAGGATTCCCCGATGCCCAGACCGTTGATATCGTTTCCACAGACACTGTCTAGGAAAAGGGCAGCATCCGGACCTTCGGCCTGGAGAACCCCCATGTGAGCCACATCAAAGAGACCGGCCACCTGCCGGCAGGCAAGATGTTCTTCCACGACTGAGGTGTACCAGACCGGCATTTCCCAACCGGCAAACGGAATGATCTTGGCGCCCATGGCTTTATGGGTTTCATAAAGCGGTGTTCGCTGCAATTCTGAGCTTTCGGGTTCATTCCAGGTGAATGCGGGAAGGGGGGTACCCTGGCCGGTTTTTTGACCGATGAAATACGGTTTTTCGATGCCAACCGTCTGGCCATCCGCGCTGGTGACTGCCTCAGAGCTTGATTCTTCGATCATGATCGGTCCGGGGATGCGGCGGGGCATGTCTTCATCAAAGGCGATGTAGCCATCCGAAAGATCTCGCAGGAAGGTAGCCGTCAGACCGAAATCATCCTTCCTGACGGAGAATTTGTAGAAATTCGCATCTACATGAGTCAGAAAACCGTTGACATCCTTGAAGGGTGTTGTCAGAGTGACGGGGATGGAGGCTCCTTTGGCGAGCG
>CAYWCH010000147.1:0-5506 GCA_964456715.1 uncultured Anaerolinea sp.
CCCTAGCCCATCAAGACACATCCAACACCAGCGCCCCATGACGTGATAAAGACCAAGCGTGCCATAGTAGGGCAGGCTTGTAATATTGTGGTCTAGAACTTCTTCCCATGTGGCGCCTTCATCAGCCGATCTATATATTCGCGCCTCACCAGCGCCGACATATAGCAACAAGAACGTTGGGCCATAGTTGGCGATAGAAACGATAGAAGCCGTGCCTGTAGTATCAACGATGTCTACGGGTACTGTCTCCCATTCCCCAGTCTTTTTCGTGACGAATCGGATGAGACGGGTCGTGTCTGTGTTTGGATAGGGCCTGGTACCATATCGAAACGCCGTAGCGCCATATAGATAACTCATATCCCATACACCAGGCATTCTGCCCCAACCCATAGGTCAGAGGCACCAGAAGAAGCAGTTACTTGAATGCTCAGATAATCCCCTGGAACAATCTCTCTGTTAGCAACCGCAACCGTCGCCGTGGACAACAGCCCACCAGGAAGGCTTACCGTACTCAACAGCCCATCGTTCAGCAATAGATTTACCGAGACACCAGTCCCGCCATTCCCTGCCCTTCCCGTAAAGGCCACAATGACCATCTTGGGCATTCTGGTTCCCAACTGAAGGATGGGCACTGCGCTGGACATGACCGAGACAGTCCCCGCGATGCTGTAACACGCATACCTGGTGGTAAAAGCCCTGTTGCTCTCGGCCACGGCAGTCGTATCGTTGTCGATTCTCGCCCCAGCGACACGGACAACGGGCCTGCCCGTTCGCTCATCCGTGCTGATCTCGACATAGATGGGCCTGTCCATTATGTCCGTCAAGAGTCTGTTTTCGGCAACCACGGTCTGCTTCAGGTCGCCAAAGAGCCGCACAACGGAAGTCCCGGCCTCAGCACCTTCGGTCTGCGAACCGCCATCCCCCATCAAGGCGGGAACCCACCGCGACTTAGGAGAGTCCATATCCTTCAACAGTTCGGCAACGGAGAACCCCCCCCCTTCGGGCATGGTCGTGGTCGTCTCCCCAATCTCGTCATACTGAGAGTAGATTTCCAGATCGGGGTCGGGGAACGTCTCTGGAATAGCAGTTAGCGAAACGCCCAAATCGCCGTTCTCGTGGTCAAAGGAGAGGTTGACCGTGTTCACCCAGAACGGCTTTGCTGTCCACGAAAGCCCTCTTAGGTTACTTGGTGTGGCCGTCAATTTGAAGTAGTTGGCCCCAGGAACGATGTCTAAGAAGGAGTAGTTGCCGCACATCTCCATTGAAATGCGCTCATACCTTCGGGACTCTTCGGCATAGACCATCCTTGCTAGTTCTTCGCCCTGAGAGCCAACAAACCCACCCGTACCAAGAATCTGTCGGGGAACCGTCTTTGTCCCCCCACCGTGATTCTTAGAGTCGCCGGGGGCCGTGTCCACAGATGTCCAGTAGTCGTCAGCCGTAGCAAACACACCTTCTACACGGACTCTGGCGGTTTGTTCGCGGATGCGGTTCTCAGCAGTAAGTTTCACAAAGTCCGCATCGGTAAAGGTCACGTCCTGATACAGCCGAGTCCTCCAACCCGCCCCATCCCCACTTACGGGAAGGTAGTTGGGCCACGAAAAGACAACCAATGCCCCCGTCTTATCAACAGCCCACCTTGCCTGAATGTCTGGGCAGAAGGTGTTGAGTTGGTCTGCAAGAGAGCCTTCGGGCCAGTTCTGCCCAGGGAAGTAGTTGTTGTGGTCGTCGGGTATCAGATAGTCGGTAAACCTGAGTAGCGTCCAGTGCCACCTTACCAGATGGTAAAGAGCCTTTCTTACCGTGAGTCCGTCCGAAAAGTATGACCATTTTGGAGCGCCCGTCTCGATCTGAGTAAAGTAGACGGGGAAGTTGGTTTTCTTCTCCAACATGGACTGCAAACCAGTGATGGTCATGGTTGCAGACTTGATCTTCCCACTTTCGTAAGAGAGAGATGTGTCTGAAGCATAACCGACGAGCTTGATATTATCTCTACCATGAGAGGCCGCGTGTCCTACGCCAAGAGTCTTGAGCGTGCCGCCAAAGTATTCCTGAGCGAACAGAATTGCTTCGGCCTTATCGGGAAGGTTGGTTGGGCTGAACGTGTCCTCAAAGACCTCGATCTGCGCTTCCCATCCATGTCTTTCCAGAGACCCCGACATGGACTTGATGGCAAAGTCTGTAATAGGAGGGTTGTCGTCGTCGTAGACAAAGACGTTGCGGAACCCCTTGAAGGTCTTACCGTTCTCTCCCGTAAGCTCAAGGCTGACCACATACTGCCCGGCGGTTGTGTAGGTTGCTGTTGGGTTCGGTAGAGAACTGGTCGTGACTGAAGCGCCTTCAAACCACCACGAATAGGCGGAGATGCCGTTCACGGAATCCCAATGGTACTCGTCTGAGTTCGGTTGCACCAGGTAGGATTCGGCCCCATTGAACTGCACGGTAGCAGACCCGCCCGACATGAACACACAAGCGGACGGCCCCATGACAGGAACGGGGTACTCGTCCTTGTTGGAGCTGGTCAGGTCGTGGTCTTTCAGGACAGTAACCACACCACCAGATTCCGTGACCACATGCGGCATGGGCCAGAGTTCGTGTACGTCGGTGATGGAGACGTAATCCCCCACTCTCCACGAGCAGGTCATGTCGGCAGAAACCGTAAGGGTGGTTCCAGAAAGAACTCTCGCCCTACAGACGCCGTGTTCCTTACCGCCAGCGGTAGTCCCCACCCACACTGTAAGATCAGGCATGAAATTGGTGATGTCGAAGCCAGAGACATTACCGTAGGGCAGGGAGCCATCAATATTGATTTGTAGATCGGCCTCGACATCACCATTCTGGTTATAGCCGCGCCGATTCAACACGCGGCCTGTCCAGACAATACGGGGAACCTTTACCGCGAGATACAGCTTAGACGTATGCGGATGAGACAGGACTTCGGCATGCGACCCGACCGTGGGAACCACCGAATCACGAGAAGAGATCGTGTCGGTCAGAACCAGAGACTTGTCTACCTTGATGGACTCGGAGAGGAAAACGGTGTCCGTGTCGGTCTTATAAATCCTGTCTACGACCTCGACAAGATCAACGGACTCAGATAGGGAGACGGAATCGGATATGGTCTCTAGTGCCACCCACGAGACGTAGAGTTTGGCGGCCTTAGTGGGCGAATTGTCGTAGGTATATGCTCGTCTGTAGGCTCCCTCTACAGCAGAAGACGAGTTGTCTTCCAGATAGACGATCAGCGCATTGCCAGACGACCATCCGGGACGATCAACAATCTCTTGAATGATCGTCGTAATGTCTGGACTGTCGTATGCCGTGTCAGTCGTCCATGCGGCAATGTCATCCCACGCAACGCTGGCCGTTGTGCGAGTTGCTGTTTCCAGGGCGGCATAGGTGGTTGGAGCAGAGGGGTTGTCCGCATCTATGGCAGAGAGGATGCCGTTGACCGTTGTGCCAGACTGGTTAGCATTGGCGGTCAGGGTTATTTTTGCAGAAACGATGGTGGCCCCTTGTGGAATATCTACGCCAATAAAGCGATAGTACCCATTGGCGCCCGCGTTATAGTACCCAACGTAGGCGTTGGTGTCATAGGTGGTGCCAATAGTGGCGGTGCCCTCATACCACCCCCTATCGTTTGCTGAAGCCGCGATCTGCCAGGTATTCTCTGCCATGTTAGCTGAAGGTTACTGTGACAGTTAGCTCCCAGATTTCCCCGGCGGTCTTTGTTCCTTTGGACTCAACCTTTCTCAGCAAAGGAGCGCCCAACCCAAGGTTGGCGTTCTCAATGGTAAACTCGTTCCAGGCGAACTGCGCTTCCCCGTCGGCAAAAGACGCCCTCCACACGATCTGCTGATTGGTGCCAAAGGTCGGATAACCAGCTTCCATGCCAGCGTAAGCCTTGTTGGTGGGCGCCTGAAGGCCCGTCTGCGAAGCGGCGGCAGTCGTGGTCGAATCACCCACGCCGATATAGGCATTGGCCGAATCGTAGGGCGTCCCAGCCCCGCCACAAATGAGTGAGGCGATCACGTTCAGCCCTTCGTTCAGGCCAAGGTTCTTCTCAAACCTTTCGACCGCGTAGGGAACGGGGTACTTTAGCCCGTTGACGACGCGAAACTTTTCCAGCAGGAACTCTGTTTTGTGGGTAATGCCGTCATTCATTATTGGGCCTCCAACATGGTAAACAGGAACGTCACGTCATGCCACATGGTATCTCTTGATCTAAAGGCGGGCGTCATGTCTTTGGGCCTGTGCATGATGGCCTTGTAGTTGGCATAAGTTCGGGCTTGTGTCCTCGTCCTGATATAGACTTGTGCAGACTGAGCAGAGCCAAGATAGGACAACAATCCCGTAAGCTGAGGCTGACTGATGGCGTCAAACCTCCACTCTGTTCTAGGATACCCGTCGCCGTACTCCATCCCCCCTGCGGATGTTCGGTAAACGCTGAACGGCTCGTAGAACAACCCCTGTGGTTCGACGGGCTGCTTGACGTTGGTTCCAACCAGATCAATTGCCTTGAGCCCATCAACCCCCTGAGCGAGCGTAGCGATTTTATATTCGTATTTTGCCATCCTAGGCCCTCACCATACCTCTGAGTTGAGACATCTTCATGTCAAACACTCGACTTGCGGCCCGCTCGAACCAGTCCTTGTCTTGGCTCCCCATGCCATTGAAGGTGGGGGCGAAGATAAACTGCTGTGCGCCCATCGACTCCTTGAACGTCCCCTGAGAGAGAGACCCGTAGCGAGACTCTAGTTCCTTGGTCGTATCGGGAGACAGAACGAACTCGCCATTGTGGAGATTGTAGAGACCAGAGCCAACGTAGCCACCGGCGGCCCTTGAAGGAGCGCCACTTGATGCCCCGTAGTTCGTAATTTCGGGCAACACGGAGAAACCACCCGGCAACAGATTTGCGACCAGCAGAGCAACGGCCTCTCCCGCCGTCTGCCACTTGCCGATATAGGACAACAGGAAGGCGTCCAGATCGGTATCCAGTTGAGTGTACTGATCTTTCAATAGGTTCTCAAGGCCGTGAATCTCTTCGTAGAAGGCGTCGTCTAGCGTTTGCAGTGCCTCAAGTCTTTGCTGATCGTGTTCTGCTAGGGCAGCGTCGTTCTCCGCTTTTCTGGCAATACGCTCGGCGGCGGCGTCGGCCTCCATTTCAGCAACCTTGGCGTTGTAGTCCTCTTCGTCTCTGAGTTCCTTGAGCCGCGCATCCTCTTTCATCTTGGCGATGCGGTCAGCAAGGTCGGCCTGAGACTTCTGCTGTTGCTGAGCGTAAGACCTGTTCTGCTGTTCGGTCTGTGTCTCGTAGGAACGCATCTCTTTGGTGATGCCCTGCACGTCACGAGCCTCAAGCAGATCAACCATCCTCTGCGCGTGGGCGATCTGCATGTTGCGCAGGTTCTCGTAGTGAGACTTGGCGGCGTCCTCACTCTGCTTGTAAGCAGACTGAGACGCCTCAGCGATGTTTCTCTCCAAGTCCTCAGAAGCGCGTGAGCGG
>CAYWCH010000147.1:5548-6418 GCA_964456715.1 uncultured Anaerolinea sp.
TATTCGTAGAAAGAGGCGAGTTCGGCCCGTCTCTCTTCGGAGAATGTTGGGGCAGAAGGGGCTTTGATGGCCGTTACGTATTCATCGGCTATCTTAGTGCCCCCACTCATAAAGTCCCCGGCAAGGCGAGCATCAGCCAATTCTCGGAGGAACCCCGTATCCACAACCCTCTGCATGTCTTCCGTAATACGGCGCAGAACAGCACCCATCTCTGCAACGGGAATCTCGCCAGGGAATTCGATGGCCGCTCCCGCAAGAGTCCCAGAAGGAGCGGCAGGGGCCGGGCCAATTTCACCCTCTTTGCGCAACTCTTCCAGAAGAGCCTTGCCCTCAGTAGTTGTGGTGGTATAGGCCGTCCCCATAAGGTTTGGCTTGAACATGGCCCGGAACTTGGCCTGCGCTTCTTCGGGGAATCTCTCAATGGCCTCTTGGCCCTTCTCCCGCTCTTCCTTCGTTATTCTTCTGGCGAGAAGAGCAACGGCGGCTGCTACTGCTGCGGCGGCAAGAACGCCAACCACAATAGGAGCGATACTGGCAACAAGACCAGCGGCCCCCCCCGCACCAGCAACCCCGGCAGTCCCAGCGGCAACAGCCGCAGCCCCCCCGCCAGCAGACAGGGCGGCAGCACCGGCCTTTAAACCTGGGATTAGCGTGCCAGCAAGATACCAGACGCTCAATGCTTTCGAGAGCGCGTCCAGACTTAGGCCAAAAGCCACGAGTCTGCCAGCCCCCTTCAGGAGCGTCTCCAACATCCCCGGATTATTCTGGGCGAAGTCGGCAATGTTTTCCATTACGTCCAGAAGATTCTCTAGTTTGGGAAGCAAGTATTCGGTAATTGGCTCGCCCATGTCCAGAATGGCGACGTGCCAT
>CAYWCH010000148.1:0-1581 GCA_964456715.1 uncultured Anaerolinea sp.
ATTCGATCTTTCTTTTTGGGATTTATTGCCTTTCTTTAGGCGCTGCTTCGATAATTTGGCCAGATTCAGTAATTGGATATTTAGGATATGGCTGGTTCTCGATCATCTTCGGGGTTATTTTTATACCCCTTGCATATTTCACCAAACATCTTTCAAGAACAGCCTTGATCGTCGCTTTCGCATTCATTTGGGTATATAGCATCAGTGGTTTGGTATTACCAGATCTGACAGGAACCGGTAAAGCTTCGACATGTCGAATTCCAGAACTCACAATTATTATCGCTTTGTTCGCCGGGTTGACCGCGATCAACAAAGTAAAGGGCAAAGTCGATCCCCTGGGTCAGTGGCTAAAGAGAACTTTCACGTCAATAAAAAAAATTATTACAGATTATTTCACAAGCTGAAATATGGGATCAGCCGATAAGGGGTAAAAATGGAAATCATCGAATTTCGATATGCACTTGAAAAAGGTGAGAAAAAAAGGCTCTCGGTACGCCTGAAAATTCTTAATTTTGGTGCAACGGTTTATTTTGATGGTACCGAAATAATGAGCTTTATGAATTTTTCAGATTTTCAGAAAGGTGCAGAGGCAACACTGCCTGATGGTTCCATAATTCATATCCGATTCAGAGGTTTCCAGATCCTGATCGAGCGAAATGGGCTTCCCCTTGGATTGCCAAAAGATATCCGGAGAGGAATTTTCGATGGAATCAGTATCTTGCCATATTTTTTGAGCGCTTATTATGTTGCAAATGAATTACTAGCAATATTATTTCCAGCCCAAGATTTTCATTCAACTTATGACGTTTTTTCATTCCTCGTCGCGTTTGTTTATCTGATCGTTGCCACCCTAATTCGCAGGCAATCTAGAAAAGCGGTCGTGGCTCAAATACCCATAATAATTACAGATCTCGTTACATCGGTTTATCTCTTCTTAACAGAAAAAGCCATCTTTGATATAAATATTCTGATTTTTTTAGGCGCAGCCATATTGTTTTCGGTTACAGGGTTGAATGCAGTGGACCGTCTACAAGATATCAGTACAGAGCCAACCTAAATATCGAATAATAGTAAATAAACAGGAGCAGTGAATTGGCTGCTCCGGTTTTTTGTGATCTAGTAAATTGAGGTTGCTGCGCGGCAAAAAGCGCCGCTCGCAATGACGACTATAGTCGATTCACAAAGCGCTCGATGCGCTTGAGGGCTTCCTCGATCTGGTCGTAGGCAGTGGCGTAGCAACTGCGGGCAAAGCCCTCGCCGCCGGCGCCAAAGGCGTTGCCGGGGACAATGGCCACGTGCTCTTCGGTGAGCAGCCGGTTGCAGAAGGTTTCGTCATCCAGCCCGGTGACGCTTACGTGCGGGAAGCAGTAGAAGGCGCCCTTCGGTTCGAAGGTGGGTAGGCCGATCTGGTTGTAACCGCTGACCATCAGCTTGCGGCGGCGATCGTACTCCGCGGCCATTTCGTTGACGTATGAATCACAGTGCAACAGGGCCTCGAGAGCTCCCTTCTGTGCCATGGTCGGAGCGCACATCACCATGGACTGGTGCACTTTGAGCAAACCGGAGATGATTTCCTTCGGT
>CAYWCH010000148.1:1591-6403 GCA_964456715.1 uncultured Anaerolinea sp.
AAACCGCCAAGCAGCAGAGTGCGGCTGCGCATGCCGGGCAGTGACGGGAAGCAAACGTGTTTGACGCCGTAGACCAGGCGGTCGTAGATCTCATCCGAGATGACGACCAGGTCGTGCTCTTCGGCGATCTTGCCGATCTTGATGAGGTTCTCGCGGCTGGCCACGGCCCCGGTGGGATTGTTGGGGAAGCCGAGCAGGATGGCGCGGGTTTTGGGGGTGATGGCTTTGCGGATCTCTTCAGGGTCCACGTCGAAATTGCGGTCCATGGTGCAGGGCACCTCCACCGCGATGCCGCCGGCGGTGATGGCCGCAGCCTGGTACGAAACAAAACAGGGTGTGGGCATAACCATCTCGTCACCGGTATCGATCAGCGCCAGGGCAGCCAGGTTGAGCGCCTCGGAACCGCCGACGGTGATGAGGATCTCGGTTTCGGGGTCATAACTGACGCCGTAAAGCTTATTCAGATGCTCTGAGAGTGCCCGGCGTAGTTCAGCCATACCCCAGTTCGATGTGTAGTGGGTCTCACCCATTTCCAGCGAGCGGATCCCGGCGCGGATGATCGGCTCCGGGGTCGTGAAATCAGGTTCGCCAATACCCAGAGAGATCACCTCTTTCATCGTTGAAGCGATGTCAAAGAACTTTCGGATCCCCGAAGGTCTCAATGCAGCGATCCGCCGCGAAAGATATTGGTTGGCCATTTCTTCTCCTTTTGTCGCGTTTATTTTCTCCAGACTGGCCTTTCCCTCAGGTCAGTCCGGTTGCCTTCCATAGATCCTGTACTTCAAAGTATTCCAGGTCCACCAAACGTCCATCTTCAAGCCGGACGCTAAAGCGCTTCCCTTGAGGTGTGTGCGCTTCTGAAAGCACCTTTTCTATATACAGCCGCTCTGAATCCGTACGGATCGCCTGCGGCCGGTTGGCGTACCCGCTGCCAGAGTAGCATTCCACATCAACGACTAGAGCGCCACCCATGAATTATCGCCGATGTTCAGACGCTCAGGCTTGCCTTCAAGGATGACGTCGCGGCCGATCAGTGACCCTTCCACCACCATGTCGGTGATGTGCGTGCCGGCCTCGATGATGGAGTTGCGGATCACCACGTTCTTCAGATGGCAGCCTTCTCCCAGGGTGACGTGCGGTCCCACCACGCTGGCTTCGATGACGGCATCGGGGGGAATGGAGACCGGTGGGATGAATGTCACCCCTTCGACCGGTTGGATATCCTCACACTGGCAGCGGCCGTGTTCAAGCAGATAACGGTTGGTCTCAAGCAGCGCATCGGGGATGCCGGCGTCCAGCCAAACTTCGGTATGTTTGGTCTTCAGTTTCGCGCCTTGCTCGATGAGGATATTGATGGCATCCGCAAGGAAGTATTCACCTTTCAGACTGACTCCGCGCTTGACCTGCTCATCGATGGCCGCGATCAGGTTCTGACCCTCGCGGAAGTAGTAGAAACCCACCAGCACAAGATTCTTGGTAATGTCCTGCGGTTTCTCGATGAGCCGGATCACCTGCCCGTTGGCGTCGGTCTCAGCCACGCCGAAGCGGCGCGGATCGGGCATGGGTTTGACCCAGGCTACACCATCTGCCCGGTCATCCTTCAGGAATGACAGATCGGTTTCGATGAGAGTATCGGAGAATGCCACGAGTACCGGCCCATTGAAATATTCACGAGCCAGCGAGAGCGCGTCTGATTGTCCGCGCATTTGCTCCTGAACGATAAAATGCACCTTTTTCTCGGGGTGCACTTTCAGAATATGTTCCTGGATCTGGTCACCCTGGTTGGGGCTGACGATAAAAATGTATTCTGCCTGCTCCAGTGCCGGCAGGGAGGTGAATTGCTCTAGGGCGTGGTCCAGCACGGTTTTCCCGGCCAGGTATAGCAGCGGTTTGGGCCTCACCCAGGTGTGCGGCCTCATGCGCGACCCCAGTCCGGCCATTGGAATGACGATTTTGTAGTTTGAGCTCATAGTTTCCTGTCGGTTATCCAGGTATTGATTGATCTTTATTAAGAATCACTCCCTGTAATTTTACACCGCCTGTGGTTTAAGGTCGATGGATAAAAATCCACAGTCCTGCAAATTATGTAACCTTTTTCACGTTTGGTGGTGGGTTGCTGATGCCGGCATAATTGATGAAAAATACCTCACCCCTGCACCCCTCTCCATCCCGTGGATGGAGAGGGGAGGGGGTGAGGGAGATAAATTATGTGCCCCGCTCGTACAATACAGAAAATCATTCCCCGCCAAATTGACGGGGGATTCGATTAATTTCTTGCCAGCGTGGTGATGGCCGGGACGCGGTCGAACATCCAGAAGGCGATGGGCAAACCCAATCCAAGGGTGAAGCCGGCGATGACCCAGGCGACGATCAGCCACACCAGGCTGAGCCAGAGACCGACCAGCAGGAAATACAGCGCGCGCAACAGGAACGGGTGCTGCTTTACGTTGCTCTTATGGACAACGGTCTGCCCGTTGACCGTGGTGACCGTAGTCTGCACGCGGCGCGGACGCAGTGTCATCACCTGCGGCAGGGTGTTCAGCATGGCCAACCCAACCGGCAGCCCGATGATGGTCACGTTGAAGAACCAGGCGACAAACATCCAGATGGCACCCAGCCACATACCGATAAACAGAAAGTATAACCCGCGGATCAGGCAACCCGGACCCTGT
Source organism: uncultured Anaerolinea sp. (assembly GCA_964456715.1). Classification (GTDB taxonomy): domain Bacteria; phylum Chloroflexota; class Anaerolineae; order Anaerolineales; family Anaerolineaceae; genus UBA6107. Next base: position 4,264 of record CAYWCH010000148.1, read on the forward strand.
TCGGTGTAGATGGTGGTTGTTGGATTTTGATTGGACATGCTCCCTCACTTCGTGTATTGGTTTCATAAAAATATACGAATTGGAGACGGAAACGTTGCTGCCTCAATCCGTTTCAATCGCGGGGACCGGCGGTGGCATCAAAGAACTGATCCAAACACCGAGAATGGCCAACACGCCGCCAACAATCTGTAAAATTGGTGGATTTTCTCCCAGCAGGTAAGCACTGGCCACGCCAATAATGGGCACCAGGTTGATGTAAGTCGAGGCCACGCTGGCAGGCAGACTGTGCAGCGCGTAATTCCAGAGGAACATGGTCAGCGCTGAAGCCGCCAGACCCAGGTAAAGCAGGTCGGCAATCCCGGCCATGCTGAAATGGGGAAATCCTCTGGTAAACACTTCCCAAACCGCGAAGGGGATAATGAAAAGGATCCCCGCGCCGGTGCTGGCAGTGGTCATCACCAGGGCGGGATAACTCGAAACCATCTTGCGTCCCTGGATGGTGTATATGGCCCAGGCCAGCGCGCTGCAAAAAATGAGGATGTTCCCCAACAACGGGTTACTGCCCGCGCTGTCATTGGCGCTGCTGATGGCCACCAGTACCATGCCGATGGTCACCAGCACGATCCCCACAATACGCAAGCGGCTGAGGCGCTCTTTTAGGAAGATGACCGCGAATACCGCAGTCAGCACAGGGACAATGGAGAGGATCAACGAAGTACTGCTCACCGAGGTGTAGCTCATCCCCAGGTTCTGCAGTGAATAATAGAGTGTGGTACCGGTGAGGCCAAAGAGCAGAAAGGTGGGCTTAAACACGTCTCGCAGCTTGAATCCCTGGCGCATCGCGAAGGGAACAAGAGCGATGAACGCGATCAAAAACCTCAACAGGGTGAGCGTCAGCGGCGCCACTTCACGCAGTAGTACCTTGGTGGCAATAAAGGTGGTGCCCCAAATAAGAATCGTGAGAAGCAATAAAAGATAGGCCTTGCGTTTCTGCATCGTTGGATCTCCCTCAAAACAAAACAGGTTTCCGGCAATCAGAAACCTGTTGGTAGCGTTTTCGAAAAATGCCGGTTAAAGTGCGGGGATACGCTTGTGCCAGTCGGTGACTTGCTGATAAGCGTGGGCGGTCTGGAAAAGCACTTCTTCCTTGAAGTGCGGACCGAGCAATTGCATGCCGATGGGCAGGTTGTTTTGATCAAAACCCACCGGGAAGACCAGGCCCGGTACACCCGCCAGGTTGATGGGCAGGGTGAAGACGTCTTCCAGGTACATGGCCAGTGGATCATCGGAGTGCTCGCCCTGCTTGAAAGCCGTGGTCGGCGCCACCGGGCAGGCGATGACATCAACGGACTTGTAGACTTCGTCGAAGTCCCGTTTGATGAGGGTGCGCACCTTCTGCGCCTGACCGTAATAGGCGTCGTAGTAACCGGCCGAGAGAGCGTAGGTGCCGAGCATGATGCGACGCTTGACCTCGGAGCCGAACAGGCCGCCGCGGCTCTTGCGGAACATCTCCCACATGGTATTGCCTTCTTCGCGCGGTCCAAAGCGGATGCTGTCGTAACGCGCCAGGTTGGCCGAGGCTTCGGCGGGGGCGATAAGGTAATAGACCGGCAGGGCATAGCTGGTGTGGGGCAGGCTGATCTCGACGATTTCGGCGCCCATCTCTTTGAGTTGCTGGATGGCCGCGCGCACCGCGGTCTCGACCTCAGCTTGCATGCCTTCGATAAAATACTCTTTGGGAACACCCACGCGCAGTCCGCGCAGGTCGGTCTTGTTTTCCAGCTTATAGGGCGGCACGGGAACATCCATCGAGGTGGCGTCCATCGGGTCCAGCCCGGCCATGGGGCGGAAGACCAGCGCAGCGTCTTCGGCTGAGTGGGCCAACACGCCCACAGTATCAAGCGAGGAGCCGTAAGCCACCAGTCCGTAGCGCGAAACGCGCCCGTAGGTGGGTTTGATGCCGGTCAGCCCGCAGAACGAGGCGGGTTGGCGCACCGAACCGCCGGTATCCGAGCCGATGGCGGCGGGCACGGACCAGTCGGCCACGGCGGCGGCCGAGCCGCCGCTGGAACCGCCGGGAACGCGGCTCAGGTCCCATGGATTGGAGGTGGGTCCATACGCCGAGTTCTCGGTGGAGGAA
>CAYWCH010000149.1:0-3627 GCA_964456715.1 uncultured Anaerolinea sp.
AGCGCTTGATAGGTTTCTGAATCGCATGCCATAAGTTTTTTAAGCAAGGGACTCGCCAGGCGGCTGATGAATTTCTTTCGATCCCAGTCAAGACGAGATATGCCTTCAGGGGGTTTTTGTTCTTTGGCTGTACGCATATATTGAAGGATGTTATCGGATGATATCTCCTCCGTTTCCCCTTCTACACGTAACGCTCCAATATGGCGCAAAATCTCAACAAGAACATTCTGGTCAATGGCGATAACTCCCTGGATGGATTGGGTCCGTGTGTAGGCGTATAAAAAGCGTACCCATTCAACGGTAGTTGGAAAATCTGTAAACCAATTCGCGTCGCGTAAAAGCAACATATCAGCCATCATGTATTCATCCAACTGCCAGGGAGCACTGGGATAAGGTCTGGACAGGTCATCGACCAATTCGGTACTCTCAAAGGAGAGGTTTACGATTTTTCCGTTTTCTACAACTAACAGGCCGACGGCAGAAAAAAATCCACCGGTAGATCGCAACTCATCCTCATTTTGCACCATCAGTAGATAATTTTGTGGTCCATTACCAACAGATCCCAGAAGTCGTGGGGCCAATCGGGCCATTGCCAGCACATCGTCCACAGGGAAGGAACTCTGAATGGATAGCAGATATGGATCAATTTTGTCATTGAGCAAGTTCTGAAGACGTGGAGATAATCTATTACTGTCTATCCGTTGACGAGTTGCTCTAGCACTGGAAAGAGCAGATTGAGCTACGAGGAGCCGTGAGCTGCCGTCTTTCAGATTACTTAATAAGTCCAATATTTTTAAGGAAGAATCCGAGGTATTCGAAGTAATAATGGAAGGAGCAACGGCTTGAAAAGCTTCATCCCCGGTAATACTTAATTGGATAGCCAATTCAAGTAGATCTGGGGTTTGGGAAAGGTCGCCGCCATACTTTGGAATCCAACCTAGATATGGAGTGATTTTTAAGAAAAAGTCAGACTCGGCCTTAAGAGCCTCAAGATTCATTCTCATTTCTGAAACAGTCTGCCCGACTTCGATAAGTTTATCCGGATCTGAGAACGATGATGTTACTGCCAGCAGTGTTCGACTGCTATCGTCTAATGATTGGATCCGTTGAAAAATTTGCCAGCCTCTAAATCCAAACCAGGCCAGAGTTGTGGTCACCATTGTTATAATGGCCAGCCATATTATTGTTTTTACTTTTTTGGGTAATTGGGGAAACCAATTCTTTCGGTTAGTTTCTGATGTGGGGTTAGATCTAAGTTTATTTTCGTACAGAGTTATCACACTCTCAAAATACTCAAGTCCCTTTCGATGCCAATCGCTTATTGTGCTATTAGGTGCAATATCCGTCTCTCCGGAAATCAATTGATAACGTTGACGATCTTCTTCTGAAATTTGTGACTCTTGACCAAAAACAAAAAACAAAATGGCTTTGTCAATGCCCAGCCAGGCTTCCCTAAGAGTTGCGGGTTGGGGCATGCCCAACCGGTAGGGTGCAAAATAAAGTGATGCCAAAAGACCAAATTCGCCCCAACGTGTATCCAGACGCAGTCCTCGTCTGGGGGGAATGGATGGTATTGTTTTCTCGAAAATTTGAGAAATAGCTTCAACTAATTGAATGCCAGGAGCCTGATCTTTCAATGAAGAATCTCTTGAACAGGCTTCAAGGACAAAATGATTTTTTGTCCAAGGATGATTATTTAGTTGTTCTGGTGTTGTTAAATTGTCTAATATCTCTTTTAGTAACTCATTATTAATATTTTTTTTCATAATATAGAACCATGCAATTATTTTTTTAAAAAGATGACCCACCTCATACGATTGGTTTATTTTATCATGACGAGAGTGGACGAGTTGATTTATGGGAGAAAAATGTAAATAATAAAAAAATCCGTACTTAATCCGAAGTCAAAAAACTTGGATTTGATGTACCGGGTTGATATAATTTGACAGTAAATAAGTTTAGAAATGGGAGAAAGAGTAAATGAAAAATTCAAAACGTTTGATAGTTGTTGTCGTTGTGGTAGCCCTCCTGGCTGTAACCGCGTTAAGTGTCTGGGCTTCCCCCAGCCGTCGCGGAACAGTTCCGGTGGTAGCGCCTGTGTATAACGATCCGATACCTCAACAGAATATCAGTAGAACGATTAATTTTGGGACAGGTACTGTTGAGATTGAGGCGACAAATTGTACGAACGGATCACTTTCTTTAGACAAAATCGCTGATCCTGCCACTGCACTGGGTGGTTTTTATGGGGGAAGTTTCATTCCTAATGAAGCTGTTGATGTCGGTGTATCTGGTTGTGCCCAGAAATCACTTCAGGTTTGTGTTCCACAGTCTCCTGATATGGAAGGCAAGACTATGGCATGGAATGTCTGGGATGAAGCATCCAAATCATGGAGTCCACTTCCCACTTCAATCACCGGCAGCAATCCTACAATGATTTGTGGATCTGCTTCAGGTGACGGAAAGTTCGCGCTTCTCGGAAAGTAAAATTTGTTTCCCTCACGTACTGAGGTAAAAATAGCCAGAGAAGGTTTTATCCTTCTCTGGCATTTTATTTGATTTATGAGCCGAAACTGGATTATTTCAATAATTTTATTAAGTAGCCTTTGGATTTTGTATGGAATTACAATGGCGCCCGATATCACATGGGCTAACGGGGGCGCTGATGGTGGAGACCTGATCACAGCGGCTGCTACACAGGGAGTCGCTCATCCAAGCGGTTATCCACTTTATTTACTTCTCGCCAGGTTCTTTCAGCAAATTCCCTTTGGGAGTTTAGCTTTCAGGACCAATATGATGTCTGCTGTTTGTATGTCCTTAGCGGTTCTGGTTCTTTTCCATACAATAAATAGATTTTTTCTTAATGATCCATTTAGCAATCTTGTTGCGTTGATTGTTTCCATGATGGTAGGGGTTTCGCCCCTATTATGGTCCCAGGCGGTCATAACAGAGGTCTATGCTTTACAGTCGCTTCTTGAAATCTGTATACTGTTTCTCATTCTTTTTGACAATAAAAAACGATTTCACGACATCTTTGTTGGGTTCCTCTTTGGTTTGGCAATGGGCAACCATGTCACGACGATATTCTTGTTTCCTCTGATCTTTTGGAAGGAAAAGGTTTTTGGTCGAAGTTATGTAACCGCAATACTAACTCGGATTCTCGGGATATTTATTGGCGCATTGATCTATTTGCTACTTCCCCTGTGGGCTCTAAATCAACCACCCATCAATTGGGGAAATCCAACCACACCAATTGCCTTTTATAAACTCGTTACAGGGGATATCTATAGATCTTATTTTTCCACATCTTTACTTATTGACCGATTACGTGGCTGGGCAGGCCTTCTAATCGAACAATTTAGTATTGTCGGATTGGCTTTTGGTCTGTTCTATATCCTGAAAGATTTGAAAAGGATTATTAGGAACGCCCCAATTTTATGGGTCTTTGTTATATATGGATTTTTTACCTTGGTATATGGTTCTTACGATTCATATCTCTACTTAATCCCCGCCGTTATGGTATTCTCAATCTGGATAACAGGGGGAATACTGGAGACGATCCAAATAGTTCAGACTTATTGGAAAAATGCTTACATGGCGATCTTTCTATTTATGGCTTCTCTACTT
>CAYWCH010000149.1:3637-6402 GCA_964456715.1 uncultured Anaerolinea sp.
GTAGCGGTTTTTCCTAGAGTCGATGCGTCTAAAGATCATCGAGCTGAAGAATTTGGCCAATTGATGATGCAAAAACTTCCCAGGGAAGCATTGGTCATAACGAAAAATGATGAAACCACCTTTACTATATGGTATTTTCATTTTGGGTTAAAGCAACGTAAGGATATATCCATTATTGTTGAAGGTCTTTTGCAATATGACTGGTATCAGGAGACACTGAGATACACATATCCAGAGCTAAATCTCACTTCTTCCGATACTATTACGGTTGAAACAGTTATTGCCGAAAATCCATTCAGGCGATATTGTATTATTGAGTCTCCACAAGACAAAATCTCTTGCGACAAGGACTCGTCACTAAATTAGTGCCAATGTTAAATAAAGAAGTGTTAACTTCTTTGTACAGGTATTTCTGGTGTATTGTTGGATCATTATCGTTTTTGGTTTTAACTACTGTGCTGGAAAAATATATCGTTTTCGCCAGTCATTAAGGGAAAGTGATCTTCACAACCCCAAAATTCCATTTTTTCTCAAATTTAAAACTATATTCCAGTTTGTTTTATTAATACTATGACTGTTCGGAACAGAATATATATATCCAACCAGATTGACCAGTTTCGAATATAGTATTCATCTAGCAAAACACGTTCATGAAATGTGACATTATTACGCCCTAGAACTTGCCATAGTCCCGTTAATCCAGGTCTACACAGTTTATAAAGTTCAAATGTGTTCCCATAATATTTTGTTTGAGAAGGTAAACAGGGGCGAGGTCCAATCAGACTCATATCTCCACGAATAATATTGATTAATTGCGGAAGTTCATCCAAACTCCATCTCCGTAAAAAACTTCCGACCTTTGTTATTCGAGGATCTTTATTTAGTTTTTGATTCTTTTCCCACTCAGCTTTCAATAGAGGATTTGATTCCAATAAAGAACTCAATACTTCATCAGCATTATGGATCATTGTCCGAAATTTTAGTAAATGAAATACTTCTCCATTTCTTCCAACCCGGTCTTGTTTGTAAAAGACACTACCGGGACTATCCAATTTGATGAGAATAGCGATTATCATGAAAATAGGAAAAATTAGAATGATACAAAATACAGATAATGCGATTTCTAATATTCGTTTCTGAATTCTTAATGCTGTATTTTGAAAATTTTGGTCTACTTCAAATGTCAACAACCCCATAAAATCATGTGATTTAACACTGTAATTACCAATCCAATTCTCAGAAGGCACTAAAAAAAAATTAGGAATCTTTAAATGTTTCATATTTAGAAAATAATTCTTTGTCTGATCAGATATATCTGAAATGACTAAAAAGATCGTCTGTATATTGTTCTCTTTTATAAATCTTAAAACATTCTTTTCTGGATTAACATCACCAGCGATCCTCAAAACAATGAACATATCAGGATTATGAAATGGATTTTTTAAATGTGTTTCAAATTTAATACTATCCTTACCCGTACCAACAAGAAGTATCGGCTCTCCCCAAATATCAAATTTCCTGGCTATATTCCTAAGCACCCAGCGGTTCACCAAAACGAATAGTATTGAAAAAAACCAAAAAAATACTAATAACAACCGCGAGATATTTAGAAAGTCTTGAGAAAAGAACGTAATTAACAAAAAAACCAATATTACGATTGACGTAGATTCAGTTATCAATCTGATTTCATCGAAGCGATTTTTGCCAACGCCAGGATATAAACCCCGCACGAAAAAAACTATGAGAAATAGGGAAAGAAGCGAGATGTGAAAATTATTGAATAATAACACACTCGTGTTCATTACAATATTTCGCAAAAAAACCGATATCAAAAACGCTAATATTAGACTAATTAGGTCACTTAGTAATAACCAGAAACTCATCCATTCACGAGAATAGCGATGCCAAAATTTGAGTTTCTGGAATGATATTCTTACTGCATCTTCCCCGCTTATTTTCTTCAACGTAACCATATCCCCTTTACAACAATGATTTTACTATAAAAAATCTTATTGTGGAACAATTGCCGAGATTCAAAATACCCACTGTAATTTATTGTAACTAACAATTGTTTTGTATTACATAAAAGAAGTGTGAAACATGTCGTCGACTAATATAGCCTCATGTCAAGTAATTCACTCTACATGTATAAAAAATTTTTCAAACCTCACTCAACGATTTGAATAATCAGGCGCCACTTTTTTTTGTAGTTATTAAGTTGGGGTAGTAAACCCTGATTCATAACAATCGTGGTCTTATCTGGATAAATTATGTTAATGATACGATTCCCCATTTCAAGCCCTAAAACTTTTTGATAATCTTTTTTACAGATGGACAATCTTGTTACGGCCCAAGTTTCTACGACAAAAAGGTTTCTCTGTTTCAATTACCTCAGTATGGCAGATAGTATGCTGGACAATAAACGGCTAATCATGACTTGTATTGAACAGAAACCAAAAACAAAAAATAAAGGAAACAATACACTTTCTGTGTACAGTTTCCTTTGAATATTCTTGTTCCTTCATATCTTTGTAAAATATTCTGTTTATTAGGTGAGTCTTCTTCCTAACACACTTGGATGATCAGTTTAAGGACAGGAGGTTGAAATGAACAACATCAATGATCATAGAAAAGATCACAACCAAGATGTTATCGTACTGCTGATAAGAATCAAGTGGATCAGACTACAAGAGAGAAAAGAAGATCATTGATCGGAATATTCAGCAGTTGTCAAGGCACTATTCAGATTTTTCTTTCACCTTCTT
>CAYWCH010000150.1:0-6362 GCA_964456715.1 uncultured Anaerolinea sp.
CCAATGAGATCAAACGGCGCATTGGATTGGTTGCCAAAACGACGGGTGCTGAGATCATCCTCGTTGAGGTCGGCGGTACGGTCGGAGATATCGAAAGCCTGCCATTCATCGAATCACTGCGCCAATTGCGTTCCAGTCTGGGTCGCGAAAACACCGTTTTTGTTCATGTCACCTGGCTGCCTCTCATTGGTGCTACGGATGAACTTAAAACTAAACCCACCCAGCATTCGGTGCGGGAACTTCGGTCGAATGGTATATCTCCCGATATCATCGTTGCCCGCAGCGATGTTCCGGTGGAAGACGCGATCTCAGAAAAAATCGCGCAGTTTTGCGATGTTGAGAAACGCGCCGTCATCCCAATGGTCACCACTCCGATACTTTACGAAATTCCACTGATGCTTGAAAAGGCCCATGTTGCTGAATTCCTCATGGAACGCTTGAACCTGACACCGTCTCATGATCCTGACTGGTCTGCTTGGCAGAAGCTTGTTGAAGAGACAAAAAAGGAAAAGCCAAAAGTTTCTGTGGCACTGGTTGGCAAGTATGTAGAATTACATGATGCCTATATCTCAGTCCGCGAAGCTCTCAAACACGCCGCCCTCTCTCTTGGAGTCGAACTGGATATGCAATGGGTACATTCGGCTGATTTGGAAAAAGGGCGCAGCATGGATATCCTGAAAAAAACACACGGGATCGTTGTTCCGGGTGGTTTCGGCAGCCGCGGAATCGAAGGCAAGATCATGGCGGCGAATTTCGCCAGACTGAACAAAATCCCTTATTTTGGACTTTGTCTGGGGATGCAGTTAATGGTTGTTGAGTTTGGCCGCGAAATATTGGCCAACGCGGATGTGAATTCTTCGGAGTTTGACCACGCGACAACACACCCGGTCATCGATCTGATGCCAGATCAACAAGATGTCACCGATAAAGGTGGAACTATGCGGCTCGGATTGTATCCCTGTATGCTGCAACCGGGTACCATCGCCCGTAAGGCTTACAACAAGAAATCAGTTGAAGAAAGGCACCGGCATCGTTTTGAATTCAACAACAATTACCGCGATTTGTTTTCAGAAAAAGGAATGCGATTTTCTGGCCTTTCACCAGATGGTAGACTGGTAGAGATTGCTGAACTGATTGATCACCCCTTTATGTTGGGTACGCAATTCCATCCAGAATTCCTATCCCGACCCACCCGGTCCCATCCATTGTTCGTTGCCTTTATGCGGGCTGCCTGCATTAACGCCAATGTACCCTACATCGATCCTCCCGAAATACTTGAACCATAATAATGATGAAAATTTCGGGATTATACTTATAATGTTTTAAAATGCGTTTCAGGCAGTTTTCTTACTGCCTTCATCTTGACTTCAAGGAAAATAAAATGGAAACATATATTGAATCTGTATCCGCACAAGAAGTTCTCGATTCGCGTGGCAACCCAACGGTGGAGGTGGAAGTCATCCTCGCCGATGGTGCATGGGGTAGAGCTGCGGTCCCCTCCGGTGCATCAACCGGTATTCACGAAGCGCTTGAGATGCGTGATGGCGACAAAAGTCGCTACAATGGCAAGGGTGTTCTCAAAGCTGTCGAGAACGTAAATACAGAGATCGCAGAAAACCTGCTCGATTGGGACGCATTGGAACAAAAAGCCATCGACAAAATGATGATCGAGCTCGATGGTACCCCCAACAAATCGCGCCTTGGCGCCAACGCCATCCTCGGTACCAGCCTGGCCGTGGCCAAAGCCGCTGCCAATTCCCTGGAAATGCCCCTCTACCGCTACCTGGGCGGCGTCTATGCCCACGTGATTCCTGTCCCAATGATGAACATCCTCAATGGCGGCGCTCATACCAACTGGCAGTCCACCGACGCTCAGGAATTCATGGTCATGCCCTTCGGCGCGCCCTCCTTTGCAGAAGGCCTGCGCTGGGGTGCTGAGATCTATGCCTCCCTGAAGGGTGTGCTCAAAGCCCACGGTTATGTCACCCTCGTCGGTGATGAAGGTGGTTTCGCCCCGGCTCTCAAAGCCAACAACGAAGCCGTCGAACTGATCCTTGAAGCCATCGAGAAAGCCGGTTACAAGGCCGGTGAACAGGTTGCCATTGCCCTCGATCCCGCTGCCTCCGAGCTCTTCGAAGAAGACACCCGCATGTACAACCTGCGCAAGGAAGGTAAGAAACTTACCGGCGAGCAGATGGTCGAATACTGGATGAACTGGGTGCGTCAGTACCCGATCGTTTCCATTGAAGACGGTCTGGCTCAGGATGACTGGGATAGCTGGAAGCTGATCACCAAGGAAATCGGCGACAAGGTTCAGATCGTTGGCGACGACCTGCTCGTGACCAACCCCGAACGCGTACGCCGCGCCATCAAAGAGAACGCCTGCAACGCCCTGCTCGTTAAAGTGAACCAGATCGGTTCACTCACCGAAACCATCGAAGCCGTCGAAACCTGCCACCGCAATGGCTGGCGTGCTGTCACCTCTCATCGCTCCGGCGAGACTGAAGACTCCACCATTGCCGATATTGCCGTGGCCTTCAACACCGGCCAGATCAAAACTGGCGCCCCCGCCCGCTCCGATCGTGTGGCCAAGTACAACCAGTTGCTTCGCATCGAGGCAGAACTGGGTGATACCGCTCATTACGCCGGCTGGGCAGCTCTCAAAGCTCGCAGCTAATTAAGAAACATGAGACAGCAGTAGGGGCAATTCGTGAATTGCCCCTACTTACTTTTTAAAGACTTACGCGTAATTTCAGAAATCTTTCCACCACTTTAACAAAATCCCCCGGTTTCTCTTCCTGCGGCTCATGCCCGCAGTTCCTAACAAGATGGAACTCAGCACCGGGGCTGATCTGCGCCAGGCGCCGGCTGTGCCGGGTGGGAATGACCCTGTCGTCATCTCCTGCTACAACCAAAACAGGCATTTTCAGCTCAGAGGTCCGCTTCCAAAGGTTCTTGACATGCGGTGCAATACTGAATTCCCAGAGCCCGATTTCCCACCCTTTGGAGAGGAAGGGTTTTTTATAACCCTCCACAATTTCACTGGTGATCTGAGATGTATCGTGCCAGGTTTGTTTGAGAATCTGCCGGGTAAAGGCGCGGGTCGGATGGATGAGTACTTGACCGAACAGTCGTGCCGGTTTTCTGTTTAGATATCGGCCTGCCCAATGGGGTACTGGTGAATAGAGATACACAGCCGGACTGACCAATACCAACCCGCTCACCCGCTGCGGATATTTCAAAGCAAATGCCATCCCCACCGTACCACCTGCTGAATGTGCGACGATGACTGCCTTTTCCACCCCCAATTCATCCATCAGGTTGAGCAGCATATCAACCTGACCCTCAGTACCATACAAATTGGTCTCTAGCGGATTCTCAATGATCGGTCTGTCTGTCAGTCCAAAAGCCGGGCGATCGTACGCGATCATGCGTCCGTGTTTTGATAAGGGTTCCATTACAGCATGCCACGAAAACACACTCGCGGCAAATCCATGCAGAAAAATGACTACTGGCTCACCCAGCCCGGATTCTTTATAATGGACTGTAATTCCCTGAACATCCACAAATCGGCTGTCGTGGTCTGCAAGACGGTTTTGAATTGGCTCAAACACCGTCATCTATTCGGTTCCCGAATTGATTTTTAATACCGGCAATATGGCAAGCACCACAGTCAGTTGCTGTACTTCGCGGCTGATCTTGGCAGGGTTATCGCCGGATTGATCACCATACCAGCCAAAGAAGGCGTGGTTGCCTCCCTGGATCACCAGGTACTGGGTAGAAGCTGGCAGTAATGCTTTCGAGGCATCGATCTTCACCGGAGTCGCCAGCCCATCCAGTGACCCAGAGATCGATAATACTTTACCCTGGTAATCAGTCAAATCATCATTTGATGATGGATAGGATGCGAGCAGCACCAATCCTGAGAGCTGATCCGGATGTTGGTACAGGTAATGCGCCGCCATCGACCCACCGAGAGAGTGCCCACCGATGACCCAGTGAGTCACCTGGGGATAAGCATGGATTACCTGCTCCGCCTTGTTGACGCCGAACACGGCCAGGTTCAGAGGCATGCGCGGGATGATCACCAGGTAACCTTCTGCTGCCAAGGCGTGTGCAATCGGTGCATAAGACCGGTAATCCACCCTACCGCCGGGGTAGAAGATAAAACCGGTCGTGTACTGTTGATCGACCGGGCTGAAAGTGAGATAAGCCCCCAGGTCCACCCTCACCAATTCATCCGATTTGAGCGCGGATAGCGCTTCTGGCATGGGTTGAGCCGGTGTTTCTCCCCACACGATGAATCCACCGCAAAACACAAGAAGTGCGATACAAAGAACGATTAAAAATTTTTGCCAGAATTTCATGGTGGAAATTTTCTTCTTCTTATTATTAGATTTCGCCATTGATTTTCTTCTCCAATAGATCATGCACGGTTTGCCAGAGCATATCATACATGGTTTCGGTCAATCGCCCCGTCTGGGTGTTTTGCCGGCTGGGATGGTAGCTCCCCATCAGCCAGAATCCGGTCTCGGCATTTTGACTGAAGCTGCCGTGAGAAAATGGGATTGCGGGTAAATCGTACTTACGACTCGCCAGAATCTTCACCATGGCATCGTAGGCGATCTTTCCCAATGCGACCACCCCCTCCAGTTTTGGCAAGAGGTCCATCTCCTGCAGCAGGAAGGGCTGGCAATTCATCAATTCATTGCTGGTGGGTTTATTATCGGGGGGAGCGCACCGTCCAACTGCGGTGATATACATTTCATTTAGTGTCAACCCGTCATCGCGGCTCAATCCATGAGACTGGTTGGCAAACCCGGCCCGAAACAAGGCGGAATAGAGAAATTTTCCTGAATCATCGCCGGTGAACATGCGGCCGGTGCGATTGGACCCATGAGCTCCCGGCGCCAAGCCAACGATGAGAACACGCGCGTTCTCATCGCCGAAACCCGGGACGGGCTTTCCCCAATACTCCTGGTCGCGATAGGCGCGCTTTTTGACGCTGGCGACCTCCTGCCGGTATGCCACCAGGCGCGGGCATTTCTCACAGGTGATTACCTGCCGGTCGTGTTCTTGAAAACGGGAATGAAGGTCTTTTTCACTCATCAAAGGATCAACATGGCATCACCGAATGAGTAGAAGCGGTACTGCCGTTTGACTGCTTCTGCATAGGCAGAGAGGATCGTCTCACGTCCGGAAAAGGAACTGACCAACATGATCAGCGTCGATTCCGGTAAATGGAAATTGGTGATCATTGCGTCCACTACCTGGAATTGGAAGCCCGGCAGGATGAAAAGTGCGGTCGGTCCGCTGATCGGTGCCACCCGGCCAGGTTTTCCGCTGGCAGCCGCGGCAGACTCCAATGTGCGGACACTGGTTGTGCCCACAGCGATCACACGCCCGCCGTTGGCATGAGTCTGGTTGATGAGTTCCGCGGTCTCCTGGGTTACCTCGCACCACTCGGTATGAATCTGGTGTGTTTCAGGGTCGTCTTCGGTGACCGGGGCGAAGGTATCCAGTCCGACGTGCAGGGTTACCCTGGCAAAACGGATTCCCTGAGATTCCAACTCTATCATCAATTCGGGAGTGAAATGCAATCCCGCGGTCGGTGCAGCGGCTGATCCGCTCTGGGTTGCGTAAACCGTCTGATACCTGTCCGGATTTATCAGCTTCTCGTGGATATACGGGGGAAGCGGCATTTCACCAACATTCGGTAAAACGCTTTCGAGCGGCGCCGAGAATTTTACGATCCTATGACTGCCTTCCAACACTTCGATCACCTCGGCGGCGGGTCCGCCGTCGATCACAGCCTGTGTCCCAACCAGCATCTTCTTGCCGCCGACGAGTACCTCCCAGGTATCAGAACTCAGTCGCTTCAAAAGCAGCAGTTCCACCTTGCCGCCACTGGGTTTGTGCGCGAATATCCTGGCAGGAATAACGCGGGTCTGGTTGATCACCAGCAGGTCGTTCGGGCGCAGATAAGCGCCGATGTTCTTGAAAACATCATCCTGAAATTCCATCTGACCGCGTCGCACCACCATCACCCGTGAGTTATGGCGTGGTTCGATGGGAGTCTGAGCGATCCGTTCAGGCGGAAGGTCGTAATGGAAATCTGAAGTTTTCATGTGGCTTACTCGATCAATCTGGGTTGTTCATTCTGTTGCGTGTACTTTTTCCCCAGGTGTTCATACGCCATTTTCGTGGCCACGCGGCCTTGCGGTGTGCGGTCGATGAAACCGAGCTGTAGCAAATACGGTTCGACCACATCCATGATCGTGTCGGGTTCTTCACTGATCGAGGCAGCTATGGTGGCCAGACCAACCGGGCCGCCGTTGTATTTGTCGATGATGGTAAGCAGC
>CAYWCH010000151.1:0-2289 GCA_964456715.1 uncultured Anaerolinea sp.
AACCCTCGGCCTCTTCAGTGCGATTGAAGCGCGCTCCCAACTGCGCTACAGGCCCGTTCGTAAAGGTAGCAAGATTTTACCTGACACCCCCCACCCTGTCAAGATAAGTGACAAAACTTTTCACTATGGGCAGGTATCAATGATGGTTTCACAACCTGTAAACGTGTCATCGCCACAACCGCCATAACAGGTATCTGGGCCTTGCCCACCTGTGAGGTCATCATTATCATCACCGCCGATCAAGACATCGCCACCCTGACCACCGTTCAATAAATCGTTACCACCGCCCCCAGATAAGCAATCGGAACCATTGCCTCCATTGAGATTATCGATACCTGTAGTTCCGAAAAACATCTGGTTCTTGCCGCCAAATGTTATTCCATTACATTCAGCCGGAACGATATCACCTGTCGAAATTGGAGTGATAACAATTCCGAGAGAGGTTTGACCTGGCATCGTGTTGGACGCAGCGACAGCATAGATCACTGTAAAGAGAATCAACGTTCCCAATACAACGATCATGATCCACGCGTTATTTGTTTTTAATCCTTTTTTCTTCATCATCTCTATTGATCCGCTTCTCTTCTCAATAATCCGGAAATTTTTATCTGTTAAAAGGCAGGATTATCCCTGTTTTTTCAGGAATACTTGAACCTCATCTGACGATAATGGATAACTCACGAGATAACCTTGAATATTATCGCAGGCATTCAATTCAAAGAATCCCATTTGTTCAGGAGTCTCCACACCCGTTGCGATCACACCCATGTTTTGTTTGTGCGCTTCTTCAATGATCTCGCGGGTAGCCTCGCTGACTTCCTGGTCTTCAAGTACGTTTTCTACAATACGGGGGGCCAGTTTGACCTGATCAACATCCTTGAATGTGTAGAGCTTGTCGATGGACTTGAAATCAGCGCTTTTTACCGTGATCCTGACACCGGTCGCTTTGATGTTCTTCAAGTTATTCATTACGTTTGCATCGAAAACCAATTGATCCATCGAGATCTCAATGCTCAAGCGCTGCGGGTCCACATGATTTTCGATCAATGCCTCGTGGAGCGTATTTGCCAGTGAGGGTTCCTTGAGCTGTTGAGCAAAAATATTGATCGATAATGACAGGTCTTCAAATCCCCATTCATCCCATTTACTCAACTGAGCGCAGGCTGTCTCCAATACCCAACTGTCAATCAGGTTCACAACATTGTTTGCTTCAGCGCGGGGCAGGAATTCCTTCGCGGTGAGAAATCCCTTCTCGGGATGCCGCCAACGGACAAGGGCTTCGAATTGTGATACTCTTCCTGTCTGAAGCGATTTAATCGGCTGGTAATACAATTCAAATTCATGATTCTTGATGGCAGCAATGATCTCATTGCGGTATTCATTATCCGCACCGGGTAAACCGGCAGTCAATTGGCGGAATCGATAGACAATGTTATCCTGCCGGACCAGATAATCGACAAAGTAGGATTTTTGATTGAAGAAAACAGGTAATCCGGAACGTTCAGCCAAAACTGCCAGGTCTTCTAAACTGGTCAAGTCAACAATGCGTTCATTCTCATTGATTGGGCTGACATTGGTTTCAAGCAGCGATTGCCCGATTAGCATCTTAGCGCTGATCGGCTCGTTTTCCTTCTTTGATTTTGCGTAGAGTAACGTTGGTAGCACGATGCCTGTAATAGCAACAAGCAGCAACAGGATCGCCACAATCCTGCCAGTCTGCACCGGGATTGCGAAAGAGAAAATGTTGAGCGTGTTCGCACCGGTAGTGATCTTGTTTATAAAGCTGCTCTGCACCGGGCTGAATGGATTGCTTGACAAATCACTGTTAGCAGGGATATAGAGCTGTTGACGATCGAACGAAAACCTGATCGAAGGATTGAACTGATCGCTCAACGCCTGATCCAATATTGTGCCATTGATCTTCACATTGGGTGTGAACTTTACAAAATACTGCAGTTGCTCAACGGTGGTCTTGGCTTCGGTCTGTTCGATGATCGAATTCAATTGGCAGATATTAAAGTTGGCTGAAGCAGTAAATTCAGTGCCTGTAAATGAGGTCTCGGGTGTTAATGCAAAATTCCTCTGCCAGCCATTACTTGCTTCAAGGGTGGCCATCATCTGGTAGGTTCCCCCGCCTGAAAATGATTCGAGTGACGAGAAGTTGTAATCGAACATGAATTTTACGTTACAGGTCAGTGCCAGGTATACCGGATCACCTGTTTGTATAGCTTGTGAATCATAGACAGACTGATCAGCCTGACCGGTGTATGAAAACTCTCCAAACTGATC
>CAYWCH010000151.1:2299-6076 GCA_964456715.1 uncultured Anaerolinea sp.
AGAGCTGAGCCTTGATCTACAAGCTTCTTCAGGGCATTGAAGCTGGTACTGTTGAGAACTGCGGAGGAAAGCTTTCTGTTTATGGCCTCCTCTACTATTTCTTTCAGAAACTTCTTACCGTCTTTAGGATCATAATCAATCTTGTTAACCAGATTGGTTTGAACAGGTCGTGTGAAGCAGACTACTGCCAGAACGAGGCCGATGATTCCCAACGCATACATGAACCACCAGTATCCATCGCGCCAACTGGCCAGACGATTTCCGGCCCACTCAATAATTTTTCCGGTTTTCTTCTTTTTGGATTGGTCTTGAAGATACATACTGATTCCTATAATTAAAAACAGAGATCCGAAAAGGCAAGCTAAACGTAATGGTGAACGAAAATATGTAAGAATATTACCTACATTATCTAGTTTAACCCAAAATTTGCCAATGATTTCATCCGATTTTGGTTTATAGCTATCATTCCATGAGTTGTTATCCCCCCTCATGATGAAGCCGGAAGCATCTTCACCAATAATTCGATGAAAGACAGGTCCTATCACCGGATGAGAATATGCAACAATATCCCCAACGGAATAATTTCTGGCTTCACGCAGCAAGACAAGATCACCTTTGTGAAATCCTGTCTCCATACTGCTGCCGTTAACAATTATATAAAATACCTGACCTCCCACCTGGATGGGAGCGAACATAATCCAGATGAAAATGACCACCAGGAAACTGGCTGCTGCTGAGATAGAGCGGAGGTTTAAGAGTCTTTTCATCACATATCTTGGTAAGAAAAAGGCGCGATCAGATGATTATGATCGCGCCATTTTTCCTTCAGGCACTGAGACTAGTCAGCAGCGACAACACTTAATTTGTTGGCTGCGTTGACGGTCACACCAGTGATAGAGCAAGTAGCTGTACCGGATGCAACTGTGCAGTCGAACCAGGTGCCACCAGATACAAGCTGGATCTTGGTCGTGCTCGGATCAACGCCACCGGCAAGAGCGGAGATGGTGAATGAAACACTGGAGATCGAAGTGGGATCGGAGGAGCCCAGGGTGTATTTCGGGGTTCCAACGGTGTACCCGGAGATCGTCACAGAACCATCGCCGGCATTGCTCGCAGCCGGCATCGTGTTCGATGCAGCGAATGCATAGGTGGTGATTGTGAGGACGAGGGCGACAACGATAATTGCAGCTAAGCTAATGCGTTTGGTCATTTGGTATTTATCATCCTTTCGTAAAAGTAATTATTACCTGTATGCATATATTATATGTACTCTCTTGGAAATTGCGATAAAAAGACCATTAAGCCCACCTAACATTTTCGTCGATGATGTTTGTGGAAATTCCATACTGTCTCAACAATTATTTCAACTTTATTATCTCCAAATATTTTAAGAAATCCCTATTGCATTTCACTTCCATCCGTGCTATAAACTTCGACATGTTTACATTTTTCGTCTCCAAGCATCATCGAAAAGAAACCTTCCCCCCCCGAAGGAGGTATGCTGCTACCTGGGTTCAGGATGAACCTTTCTTAGTAGATTTGGAATAAAAACCAGGCCCTCCTTCAAACGGAGGGCTTTTTATTTGCTTGGTGAAATCTAATCCGCGGAGGCCTCAAGGAAAATTATTGAATGAAACAGATTACGAAGAAAAATCAAACCAATAAGGGAATAAAGAAAAGGAAGAAGGAAAAATGAAAAAGATCAAATCAGTTGTTGTAATTATTTTTTTGCTGAGCGCACTTTTGCTTTCAGCATGTGGCAGTGCCGCACCCACTGCCGCATCAGAAGACCAAACCCAACTGGAGACTCTTGCTGCGACCGATTCTGCGGCTGAGAATTCTGAAGGATGCCTGGGTGATCCTGCAAAAATGGTTGCTGACCTGAAATGCCAAAAGGTCACCATCGCTGTAGAGAACGCCTACCTGCCATTCAATTACATTCTCGTGGCAACCGGTGAAGCAGGCGGTTGGGATTACGACGCCTGGAATGAGATTTGCTCGCGTCTGAATTGCACACCCGTTTTCGTTGAAACTCCATGGGATGGAATGATCCAACAGGTTTCTGATGGGCAATTCGATGTCGGAGCCGACGGCGTGACCATCACGGATGTACGCAAAGAACAGGTCGATTTCTCCGATGGATACCTGTCCATCCAGCAAAAACTGCTGGTACGAAAGGGTGAAACCCGATTCTCCTCCATCGAAGAATTCGTCAGTAATGCAGGTTTTATCCTGGGTACTCAGGTGAGCACGACCAATTATGAAACAGCCATAGAATACCTCCCCGCGGAACGGATCCAGGCCTTCGAGCAATTTCCTTTTGCCATCCAGGCCCTTATCGCAGGGGATATCGATGCAATCCTGATCGATGGAATCGTTGGTGAAGGATATATCTCTCAAAACCCCGATCAAATCGAGTTTGTTGGTCCGGCCATCCAAAGTGATGAACTTGGATTCATCTTCCCCAAGGGCAGTGCCCTGGTGGATCCGGTCAATTTGGCTCTGCAGGCAATGAAAGCGGATGGCACTCTGGACGCCTTGAATACAAAGTATTTCGGTACTGATTTCAGCATCACAGACGAGGATATTCAGTAGTCCATTGAATCATTTTCCCCGACCGGAAAATTCCGGTCGGGGAAAGGAGACAGAAAAAATGATCGGAAAACAAGCACGGACATTACACGTAAACCAGGTCCCGCTTTCACAAGCCCGGCCGGCCATCAGAGAAAGGCTGCGATCCATCCCTTGGTGGCTTGTGGCAATCCTTTTAATCGCCATTCTTGTGATCATCATGATCACAACCAATCCAGATTACCAGTCTGCATTCATTTTTATTAAACCGGGGGTGTTGGTCACTTTATCAACAACCCTGTTCGCGTTCATTATTGCTCTTGTGCTGGGTCTCATTGTTGGATTGGGAAGGATCTCTGAAAATATCCTTTTCAGAAATCTGGCAACGTTCTATGTGGAAGTGATCCGCGGTATCCCCATGATGGTCTTGATCTTCTTCATTGCTTTGGTTGGAGTTCCTGCCGTCGTCAATGGGTTCAAAGCACTGGGATCCTGGTTTTCCGGACTTGGTTTGCCGGGTGTGGGATCCTTTTTGTCCGGAGCCAAGACCAGTTCAGTGCCGATGAACATCCGTGCCATCATCGCATTATCCATCACATATGGCGCTTTTTTGGCCGAGGTTTTCCGCGCAGGAATTCAATCGATCGATCGGGGGCAAATGGAAGCCGCCCGCAGCCAGGGAATGACTAAATGGCAGGCCATGGGATATATCATCCTCCCGCAGGCAATCCGCAATATTTTACCGGCTTTGGGGAACGACTTTATCTCGATGCTTAAGGACACATCATTGGTATCCATTCTGGCTGTTCGCGATATCACACAAATCGCTCGTATCTACGCAGGGAATACATTCCAGTATCAAACCGCCTATATTACCCTCGCCACCATGTATCTGACCATGACCATCCTGCTGTCTTTTCTGGTGAAATTTTTGGAAAGGCGGTTTAAAACAAATGACAGACACTGAAGTGATGGTCAATTTGATCAACATAAAGAAAACCTTTACCGGCGTTGAAGCTTTAAATGGAGTTGATCTGCAGGTGAAAAAAGGCGAGGTCGTTGTCATCATTGGTCCAAGCGGATCCGGGAAATCGACGCTCTTGCGCTGCGTCAACCAGCTTGAACAGCAAACCAGCGGAGAAGTCTGGATCGATGGTGAAAAGATCATGAATAACCAAAAACAATTGGATCGCATCCGTTCGGAGG
>CAYWCH010000151.1:6086-6292 GCA_964456715.1 uncultured Anaerolinea sp.
TTTAACCTGTATCCGCATTTGAGCGTTATGGAGAATGTCACCCTGGCACAAAGGTTGGTAAAGAAGACACCCGCGAGGGAAGCCGAGGCAAATGCCCGCAAACAACTGGCGCGAGTGGGTATATCCGAAAAAGCGGAGGCTCTCCCATCGCAACTTTCCGGCGGCCAGCAGCAACGTGTTGCCATCGCCCGTGCCTTGGCATTAAA